>CAISKG010000481.1 GCA_903885855.1 uncultured Planctomycetaceae bacterium | reverse complement strand
GTCGACCGCCTCCTCGCCGCTGCCACCCGCGCCGCCCCCGAAGCGGCGCTCCTCCCGGCCGCGGAGCTCGCCGCCGACTTCGATCTCCCCCCGCCCCCGGCGCTCGCCGCGGCGATCGAGGCGGCGCTCGGCACCCTCGAGGCCCGGCCCGCCGCCGGCACCGACGCCAGGCTCGAGGCGATCCGCCTCCTCGCCGCCACGCGTTCCGCCCCGGCCGACGACGCGCTCGCCCGCCTTCTCGCCCCCGCCGAGCCCCCCGCGATCCAGGCCGCCGCCATCGAGGCCCTCGGGATCCGCCGGGCTCCGGACCTGGGCGTGCGGTTGGTGGAGGCATGGCGAATCATCGATCCCTCGATCCGCCCCGGCGTCGTGGCACGGCTCGTCAACGACCGCCAGGCCCGCGACCCTCTCCTGGGCGCCATCGAGGCAGGCGCGATCACCCTCGGCGAGCTCAATCTCGACCTCGAGCAGCGCCGCGAGCTCCTCGACGACGCCCGGGTCGGCGCGCGGGCCGCGGCCCTCTTCGACGACGACGAGTACGGCGAGCGCGCCGCCATCGTGGAGGACTGGCTCGCGCGCCTGCCGGCGGAGGGCGACGCCGCCGCCGGCGAGGCGACCTTCCGCCTCCGCTGCGCCGGCTGCCACGTCGTCGGCGGCATCGGCCACCGCGTCGGCCCCGACCTCGAGGCCCTCTCCCACCGCAGCGTGGAGGATCTCGTGACCCACGTCCTCGACCCGAACATGGCCATCAATCCCGGCTACGTCGCCTGCGTCGTCGAGACCGCCGACGGCCGCGTGGCCACGGGGCTACTCGTCTCGCGCTCCGCCGAGTCGGTCGTCGTCCGCCGCCCCGGCGGCGAGGAGGCGGCCATCCCGGCCGACGAGATCGAGGATCTCCGCGTGCTCTCGACCTCGCTGATGCCCGAGGGCCTCGAGCAGGGCCTCTCGCCGGCCGACCTGCGCGACCTCGTCGCCTTCCTCCAGCGGCGCCCCCGGGCGCCCTGAGACGCGGCCGCGAGAGCCCTCGGCGCCGTCGTACCGCGGCCGTACGACGGCGGCTTCGCGGCGTCAGCGTGGCCGCACCGGCGCTCCGTCGCGGATCGTGTCGGGGGGATACGCGATCACCTGCTCGCCGCCGGAGAGCCCCTCGAGCACCTCGGCGAAGCCCTCGCCGCGCCGCCCTACCTCGACCGCCACCAGCCGGGCCCTCCCGCCGTCGACGACGTACGCGCCCCGCGCGTTGCCCATGCGGAAGAGCGCCGAGAGCGGCACGAGCACCGCGTCGTCGACCCGATCGACCTCGATCCTGGCCTCGACGCGGAAGTCGTCGCCGAGCGTCGGCCGCCGCTCGGGCGGGGAGACGAGATCGAGGATCACGTTCACGCGCTGCTCCTCGACCCCCAGCGGCGAGACCTTCGTGAAGCCACGCGGTTCCACGACGCGCACGCGCGCCTCGAGCGGCTCGTCGCCCCCCCAGGCGCCGATCGTGGCCCGCTGCCCCGGCCGGACCTTGACGGCGTCCTCGGAGACCAGATCGATCACCGCCTCCAGATCGGCCGGATCCCCAACCTCCACGAGCGCCTGCCCGAGCGCCACCGGCCCGCTGCTCTCGTGAAAAACCCGGAGGATGCGGCCGTCGGCCGGCGCCCGGATCGCCATCCGCCAGCCGCCGTCGGGGGCCGTGTCGTCGACGCCCGGCCGCGTCCGCACGAGCGCCGCCTCGGCCGTGACGAGCTCGTAGCGCGCCACCGTCACGGCGTGGCCCGCCGCCGCCACGTCCTCGGTGCCGGTGTAGAACGCCCGCTCCGCCTCGTCGAGCTGCGTCTCGGAGATCACCCGGTCGGGGGCCAGCCGCCGGGCCCGCTCCAACTCGGCCGCGGCGTAGTCGGCCACCACGCGGGCCCGCTCGAGCGCCGCTTCGGCGTGCCCCACGACGCCCTTCGCCGCCTCGACGCGCGCCTCGGCCTCCGCCACGGCGCGCGGGTCGAGGAGAGCGGGGTCGGTCGGCTCGATCGAGCACAGCACGGTGTCCTCGGCGGAGACCCCGTCGCCGACGTGCATCTCCACGCGCGTCGCCCGCCCGGCCAGCGGCGCCGACACCACGTAGCGCTCGCGGATCCGCGTCACCCCGTCGTCGCGCACCGTCACCGCCAGCGCCCCCCGGCTCACCACGCGCGTCTCCACCTCCTGCCGCTCGGGCAGGAGCGCCCAGGCCACGAGCCCGACGGCGGCGACGGCTGCGGCGGCGAGCCCGAGGGCGGTCTGGCGCGCTGGCACGAGGGAGCCTCCGGGGGATGCCGCGACGGTCAGTCGCGGGCCTTGAGGACGGCGACGAGATCGAGCCGGCCGACCGCGCGGGCGAGCCCCACGGCCGTCGCCCCCGCCGCCGCCAGCACCGTCCCGGCGGCGACGGCCAGCGTGCCGCGGCCGATGACGACCGGCACGCGAAACAACTCCGTATCGTAGCCCCAGGTGGTGACGACCACGAATCCCGCCCCCAGGAGCAATCCGAGGGGGATCGCCGCCACCACGAGCACCGCCTGCTCCCCGAGGAGGATCGCCGCGGTCTCGCCGCGCGTGAAGCCGAGGACGCGCAGGCTCGCCAGATCGCGCGCACGCTCGGCGAGGCTCTGCCGCCCCGTGATCGCCACCACCCCGGTCGCGATCGCCAGGGCGAACAGCGCGTTCACGGTGCGCATCCGCAGGAGCGTGCGCGCGATCGTGGCCCGGAACCCCGCCCACTGCACCTCGCGTGCCGCCGACGCCGCCACGGCCGGCAGCCCCGCGATCGCCTCGTCGAGCGGGCCGAGCGGCGCCCCCCCGGCGGCGAGGAACGCCCCCGAGATCGCCCGCTCCTCGCCGAGCAGGCGGCACAGCGCGTTGATGCCGAGAAAGGCGCTCGTGCCCACCATGTCGTCGACGGTCTCGGCGATCGGCAGGAGGGCCACGGGGCGGCTCCCCTCGAGCACCTCGACCTCCACCCGATCCCCCTCCCGCGCCCCGAGCAGCTCGGCCAGCTTCGCGCTGACGACGAGCCCGTCGTCGCGCGCGTCGTGCACCCGCCCG
>CAISKG010000480.1 GCA_903885855.1 uncultured Planctomycetaceae bacterium | reverse complement strand
GTCTCGTCGCAGCGGTCGCGCGCCGCGAAGACGGCGTCGCGCCGCCCCCCGGCCGGGTCGAAGGGATCGCGGCCGTCGCAGCGCTCCGGCAGCGGCAGCCCCGCCCGGGCGAGCGACAGCGCCGCCACGTCGATATGGGCCACGAGATCGTCGCGCACGGCGCCGGCCGGGATTCCCGGCCCGCGCACCACCAGCGGAATCCGCGTCCCCTCGTCGTAGAGGAATTGCTTCGCGCGCGCGTGGCTGATGCCGTGGTCGGCGAGGAACACCACCACCGTGTCGTCGAGGATCCCCTCGCGCTCGAGCCGCGCGAGCACCCGGCCGACGTGGGCGTCGGTGAGGCGGACGGCGTCGAGATAGGCGGCGCGGTCGAGCCGCAGCACCGGGTCGTCGGGGCAGGTGGGGGGGAGCACGACGTCGGCGGGGGAGACCGACGAGCCGAGCTCGGCCTCGGCCCGCGCGGCCAGCCGCCGCATGCTCTCCTCCGACTCGCCGCGCAGCTTCCCGCCGGGCAGCATGACCTGCATGAAGAACGGCTGGCCCGGCGCCCGCCCCGCCCAGTCGGCGGCGTCGTAGATCGACGCGTCGAAGCGGAAGTTGTAGTCGGTCTTGCCGAGGCGGCCGTCGCCGTCCGGGCCCAGGCCGTCGCCGATGCAGGTGAACCAGCCCGCCTCGCGGAGGATCGCCGGCAGCGGACGCACGCCCGGCGGCAGCCCGATCGACAGCTCGCCGCGGCCGCTGCGGTGGTGGTGGGCGCCGATCGCCGTCTGGTAGCAGCCGGTGACCAGCGCCGAGCGGCTCGGCGAGCAGACCGGCGCCGTGCTGAAGGCGCGCGCGAAACGCGTCCCCTCGCGCGCCAGCCGGTCGACGTGGGGCGTGGCCACCGGGCCGCCGTCGCAGGCGAAGTCGGCCGACATGTCGTCGACCACGATCCAGAGGATGTTCGGCCGCGCCGCCGGCTCCGCCGCCGCGGCGCCGCGCGGCAGGGCCGCCAGGAGCCCCGCCAGGGCCAGTGCCACCAGCGCCGCCCCGCATCGCCCCCGGGGCGGCCTCACGCCAGCAGATCCCGGACGACCTGGCCGTGGACGTCGGTGAGGCGGAAGTCGCGCCCCTGGAAGCGCGCGGTGAGCTTCGTGTGGTCGAAGCCGAGGAGGTGCATGATCGTGGCCTGCAGATCGTGCACGTGGACCGGGTCGGTCGCCGGACGGAAGCCGAGATCGTCGCTCGAGCCGTGGACGTGCCCCGGCCGGGCGCCGCCGCCGCACATCCACACCGAGTAGCAGTCGGGGAAGTGGTCGCGGCCGAGGATCCCGCCGCCGGCGGTGCGCCCCTCCCGGAAGGGCGTCCGCCCGAACTCGCCCGTGCAGAGGATGAGGGTGTCGTCGAGGAGACCGCGCGCCTCGAGATCCTCGATCAGCGCCGCCGCGGGCTTGTCGAAGGTGGCGGCCTTGCGCGTCAGGCCGTCGCGGATGTCCTCCCCGGGCCCGGTGCCGTGGAAGTCCCAGCCCCAGTCGAAGAGGTGCACGAAGCGCACCCCCTGCTCGACGAGGCGCCGCGCCAGGAGGCAGTTGTTGGCGAGGCTCGACTGGCCGGGGGTGGCGCCGTAGGCGGCCAGCACGTGCGCCGGCTCGCGGGCGATGTCCATCACCTCCGGCACGCTCGTCTGCATGCGGTAGGCGAGCTCGTACTGCGCGATGCGGGTCAACGTCTCGGGGCTCCCCAGCTCGCGCGCCTGCCGCTCGTTGAGATCGCGGAGGGCGTCGAGGCTGCGCCGGCGCACGCGCCGCGGCAGCCCCGGCGGGTCGGAGACGTAGAGCACCGGATCGCCCTGCGACCGGCACTGCACCCCCTGGTAGACGCTCGGCAGGAAGCCCGCCCCGAAGCTGCTCGTGCCGCCGTTGGGCTGCACGCCCGACGAGATCATGACGACGAACCCGGGCAGGTCGCGGCTCTCGCTCCCCAGGCCGTAGGTCGCCCAGCTCCCCAGGCTCGGCCGCCCCGAGCGGGCGGCGCCGGTGTAGAGCAGCAGCTCCGCCGGGGCGTGGTTGAACTGGTCGGTGTGCATGCTGCGCACCAGGCAGAGCCGGTCGGCGACGCGGTGGAGGTTGGGGATCGCGTCGGAGAGCTCCATCCCGCTCTCGCCGCAGCGCTTCCAGGAGCGCGGCGTGCCCAGGAGCTTGGGGGTGCCGCTGGTGAAGGCGAAGGTCTTGCCCTGGATCGTGTCGGCGGGGCAGTCCTCGCCGGAATGGCGCACGAGCTGCGGCTTGTGGTCGTAGAGGTCGAGATGGGGGGGGGAGCCGGTGAGGTGGATGACGATCATCCGCTTCGCGCGCGGGGCGAAGTGGGGCGGTCGCGGCAGGAGCGGATCGGCCGGCGCCACGGCGTCGGCCGCGGCCGCGCCGTCCCCCAGGAGCGCGGCCAGCGCCAGCGCGCCCACGCCTCCGCCCATGCCGCCGAGGAGATGGCGGCGGGTGCTCTGGAGACGGTGTTCGAGGACAGGATCCACGGGCTCACCTCCGCCGGTCAGGGGCACATGAAGGTCTCGTCGAGGTTGAGGATCACGTTGGCCACCACCGTCCAGGCGGCCAGGTCGGCCAGGTCGGCCGGCCCGGCCGGGGGACCGAGCGGCTCGGTGGCGAACGTGCGCGCCTCCTCGGGCGCCTGCCGGAAGTCGTCGAGCGCCTCGGCGTGGAGGCGCACGAGCCGCCCGATCTCCTCGGCGGCCGGCTGCCGGGCGAGGACGAGCCGGAAGCCGCGCGCCACGCGCCCCTCGGGCGACGCGCCCCCCTCGGCCACCATCCGCCGGGCGAGGGCCTGGGAGGCCTCGACGTAGACCGGGTCGTTGAGCGTGACGAGCGCCTGCAGCGGCGTGTTGGTGCGCGGGCGGCGGATCGTGCACACCTCCCGGTTGGGGGCGTCGAAGGCGGCCATCGAGGGGTAGGGATTGCTGCGCCGCCAGGTGGTGTAGATCGCCCGCCGCCAGCGGTCTTCCCCCTGGCTCGTCTGCCAGTCGATGCCGCCGCCGAACGCCGCCGACAGGCCCATGCTCGGCTGCGGCGGGCGCACGCTCGGGCCCCCCTTCTTCCGCGACAACAGGCCCGCCGCGGCCAGCGCCTGGTCGCGGATCACCTCCGCCGGCAGGCGGACGCGCGGCCCCGAGGCGAGGAGGCGGTTGTCGGGGTCGCGCGCGGCGACGGCCGGATCGGGGCGCGACTGGCGCCGGTAGGCGGCGCTGGTGACCATCGCGCGGAGCATCGCCTTGGTGTCCCAGCCGCGCTCCACGAGCTCCACGGCCAGCCAGTCGAGGAGCTCGGGATGGCTGGGGGCGTCCCCCTGGCTGCCGAATTCCTCGCTCGTGGCGACCAGGCCGGTGCCGAAGAGACGCTCCCAGAGCCGGTTCACGACGACGCGCGCCGTGAGCGGATTGGCCGGATCGACGAGCCACCGCGCCAGCGCCAGGCGGTCGATGCGGCCGCCCGGCGACGGGCTCACCGGCAGGCCGAAGGCCTCCGGCACCCCCTCGGCGACCTCGGGGCCGAGGTCGCGCCAGTTGCCGCGGTGCTGGAGCTTCGTCACGCGGCGCTGCCCCTCCGGCAGCTCCTCGAGGACCGGCACCTTCGTCGGCTTCACCGCCGCCAGCCGCGCCCGCGACTCGGCGAGCGTGCCGCGGGCGCCGGCGGTCTCCGCGGCCACCGCGCGGCGGTGGTGATCGGCGAGCCGCGCTTGCGCCGCCGCGTCGCGCTCGCCCGGCGGGGTGCGCAGGATCGCCAGCACGTCGGCCGGCACGCCGGCCCATTCGCGCACGCGCTCCTCGCCGCTGGACTCGGCGCGGAGGATGCCCACGGTGTGGCGATCGTGCCGGGAGCGCTCGCGCAGTTCGAGCACCAGCCGCTCGCCCGGCCGGACGTCCACCGGCGCCGCCGGCGCCACCACGAGCCAGGTGGGGGCCGCGCCGCCGGGCGCCCAGCCGCCGTCGAGCTCCTTCGCCTCGTCGGCCGGTGCGAGCACCCGCGCCGCCGGGAAGCCCGCCTGCTCGCGCTCGGCGAAGGCCACCGCCAGCGGCACGTCGCGGCCGCCGCGCGGCTCGAGCGCCGCCTCGCGCTCGGG
>CAISKG010000479.1 GCA_903885855.1 uncultured Planctomycetaceae bacterium | reverse complement strand
GTGCGGCGTGGCCTCCCCTTCGCCGCGCGCGAGCCCGGCCGCCTCGGCCCGCAGCGACCCGGCGAGCGCGTCGCCGCGGGCGGCCCGCTCGAGCAGCTCGGCGAGGGCGAGCTCCCGGAGCGTGCGGTTGGGGGCGGAGAGCAGGCGGAGCAGCGCCGGCACCTCGGCGCCGGTGAGATCGTGGGAGGCGAGGCGGGGGCCGGGGACGCTTCTCCGCTCCCCACGCCACACCACGCGCCAGACGCGGCCCCGCTCCCGGTCGCGCCGCGGGTGGTGGAGGTCGACCTCGTAGTGGCCGATGATGCAGTTGTAGAAGTCGGCCACGTACAGCGCGCCGTCGGGGCCGAGCCGGAGATCGACCGGGCGGAACCACCAATCGTCGCAGACGAGGAAGTCCTCCGGTGCATCGACCCACGGCGAGCTGCCGCGCCAGCCGAGCCGGTCGCGGTGGACGGTGTTGGTGATCACGTTGCCGACGAAGAGATCGCCGGCGAAGCCGGCCGGGAAGGCGCCGGGGTCGTCGTACACCGCCGCCCCGGCGATCCCCGTGGAGCCGTGGTCGTGGCCGGTCATCGGCGGCGCGAAGCCGAGGCCGTCGTGCGGCTTGCCGAAGCTCTCGTAGACGCCGCCGCGCACGAGCATGGTCACCGGCCGCGAGTGACAGTCGGCCGTGAAGGCGTTGCCCAGCGCGTCGACGTCCATGCCGAAGGGATTCACCTGTCCGCGCGTCACCGGCTCGATCGCCGAGCCGTCGGGGCGGAAGCGGTAGGTGTTGCCCGACTGCAGCTCCATCACCACGTCGCCTTTCCCGCGGACCTTGACCTTGGAGTCGTTGCGGAAGCCGTGGCAGGCGTAGACCCAGCCGTCGGGGCCCAAGCGGAAGGCGTTCTGGTCGCCGTGCGTGTCGACGAAGTCGAAGGGGCCGTAGAGCACCTCGCGCGTGTCGGCCCGGCCGTCGCCGTCGGTGTCGGCGAGCTTCCAGATGTTCGGGATCGACCACACGATCGCCTCGTCGCCGCGCCCCAGCGGCAGGACCCCGATGGGGATGTTGAGGTCGTCGGCGAAGCGCACCGCCTTCCGCGCCCGGCCGTCCGGGCCGAAGTCGGAGAGGACGGTGACGCCGTCGCGGGGGGGCGTGCCCTCCTTGGCGGCGAAGGGATACTCCACCGAGTGCGTCACCCACAGCCTCCCGCGGGCGTCGAAGGCCAGGTTCATCGGCTTCTGGATGTCGGGCTCCGCCGCCACCAGCTCGATCGCGAATCCCTCCGGCAGGCGGAACTTCGCCTGCTCCTCCCGCGGCTCGAGCGCCTCGGTGGGGGCCACCGGGGGGCTGGCGGCGGCCGGGGGGGGAACGAGCGCCGCGGCCACGAGGGCCGCGAGCACGGAGCCGCGTCGGACGTGCATCGGAATCGCTCCTGGGCTCGAACGCGGCGCGACGCGCCGGAGTCGGGGCAGGGACCGCAAAAAAAGAGTATGCCGACGCCGCCGCGGCCCGGGCAACGGCGGCCGCTTCAGGAGAGCAACCCCCGCGCGTCGACCGGCAGCGCCTGCAGCGAGCCGTCGGCCTCGTGCCACCAGACGTGCGACTGCAGGTTCACCGCCGGGCAGACGTGGTTGGGGATCACCGTCACCCGCTCCCCCACGCGCGGCGGCCGCGCCAGCCGCGAGACGTCGACCTGCGCGTGCTCCTCGGTGAGGCGGCCGACGAAGGCCTCCGGATACTCCACGATCAGGCCGTGGCCGGAGTCGGGGGCCGGGCCGCAGCGGTCCATCGTCAGCGTCTTCGAGCCCGCGTCGAGGATCACCTGGCCGTCCACGGCGTCGCTGACCACCGTGGCGACGATCCGCGCGGCGCAGTCGTCGAGCGCGCCGAAGCCGCCGCGGACGATGTTGAGATCGTTGTAGACGCAGGTGCCGGCGCGGCACTCGGTCCCTTCGGGCACCAGATGCGAGCGGAAGAGCGTCGGCGTCGAGCCCCCCGAGACCGTTCCGCGGCACAGCCCCGCCCGGTCGAAGGCGTCGATCGCCTCGCGCAGCCGCTCCGACACCGCCCCGAGCGCCTCCCCCTGGGCGTCCGGCGGGGAGGTGACGTGGCCGGGATAGAAGAAGATGCCGTCGAGCCGCAGCCCCGCCGCGCGCTCGGCCGCCGCGCCGAGCGCCACCAAGCGCCCGGCGTCGGGCACGCCGGTGCGGCCGGAGCCGACGTCGAGGTCGACGAGGATCCCGAGCGTCGTGCCGGCGGCATGCGCCGCCGCGCCGAGCGCCTCGATCGCGGCGGGGGTGTC
>CAISKG010000478.1 GCA_903885855.1 uncultured Planctomycetaceae bacterium | reverse complement strand
CGGCCCGCCGTCCCGGGCGCCCGCCGGCCCGCTCGGGGCCGCCGAGGCGGCCGCGCTCGTCGCCGGCGCGATCGCGCCGGTGCGCACCACGCTGGCATACCGCGCGGCCCTGGCGCTCGTCGCGTTGATGATGGTGCTCCTGCCACTGGCCTACGTCGCCCTCATCGCCGGTGCGGCGTGGGGCGTGTGGTGGCACCTCACCACGAACGTCGGCATGCTCTCCAACCACGGCTTGCGGGGGCGGGCGGCCGTCGCCCCCTTCATCGCCTACGTGGCACCGGCGATCGTCGGTGCCGTGCTCGTGCTCTTCATGGTGAAGCCCCTGCTCGCCCGGAGCCCCAAGGAGGCGGAACCACGCTCGCTCGATCCCGCCGATGAGCCGGCGCTCTTCGCCTTCGTGGGCGCCGTCTGCCGGGCGGTGGGCGCGCCGCTGCCGAAGCGCATCGACGTCGACATGCACGTCAACGCCTCGGCGTCCCACCGCCGCGGCCTCCTCAGCCTGTTCGGCAAGGACCTCGTCCTCACGATCGGCCTCCCGCTGGTGGCGGGGCTGTCGGTGGAGCAGTTCGCGGGCGTGCTCGCCCACGAGTTCGGCCACTTCACCCAGGGGGCGGCGATGGGGTTCGGCGCCCTCATCGGACGCGTCAACGCCTGGTTCGCCCGCGTCGTCTTCGAGCGCGACGCGTGGGACGTGCGACTCGCGGAGTGGTCGCAGTCGGTCGACATCCGCGTCGGCTGGATCCTGTGGCTGGCCCGCGGCTGCGTCTGGCTGACGCGGAAAGTGCTCTTCGGCCTGATGTGGATCGCCCACGCGATCTCCTGCCTCCTCTCGCGACAGATGGAGCACGACGCCGACCTCCACCAGACGCGCCTCGTGGGGGCGGAGGTCGTGGCCGGCATGTTCACCCGGCTGCCGCTGCTGGCGGCGGCGGAGCAGAAGGCCTGGCGGACGCTCGGCGAGAGTTGGGTCGAAGGGGTGCTCGCCGACGACTTTCCCGGACTGATCCTGGCCCAGGAGGGGCGCTTCACGGCCGAGGAGCGGGAATCGATCGGGGCCGCGGCGGGGTCGAGCCACACCGAGCTCTTCGCCACCCACCCCGCCGACGGCGATCGCATCGCGCGGGCCAGGGCGGAGAACGCCCTGCCGATCGTCACCTGCCGCGATCCGGCGTCACGGCTGTTCGCCGACTTCCCCGCGCTGTGCCGGTCGTGCACGCTCGAGGCGTTTCAGACCGCGCTCTCCGGGAAGATCGAGCCGCGGAACCTCCGCCCCGTCGAGGAGGTGCTCGCGCGGGAGCGCCGTGAGGAGGAGGCGGGCGCCGCCGCCTCGCGCTGGCTGGCCGGCGACACGAGCCCCCACCTCCCCTTCCCCGGCGTCGGCGGCCCGGCGGCCGACGCGCCCGAGCGTTGCCTCGAGACGGTGCGCGCGGCGCGGCGGGAGATGGCGCGGAGCGGGCTCCCCGGGCGTGACGCGTGGGACGACGTGTTCGAACCGCTCTCCCGGCATCACCACACCTTCCTCGTCGAGTCGATGGTGGCGGCCGACAAGCCCTTCAAGGATCCGTCCACCGGCGTGACGCTGCGGACCCGGCCGGAGGTGGCGGAGATCCGGGAGCGGACGTGGGCCGAGTTCGAGACCCGCTCGCGGCCGTTCGCCGACCGCCGTCGCCTCGTCGACCGCCGGCTGCGCGCGGCGCTCGGCTGGCTCGCCTCGGGCGGGGCATCGACGGCGCTGCCCGACGCCGCCGAGCGAAAGGCCGACGTCGTCGGGCTGTCGCGCGCCCTCGACACCGTGGCCGACGCCCAGCCGCGATGGATCGAGCTCGTGGCGTCGCTGCACGCGCTCGAGGAGTGGTTCGAGAACGCCTCGGATCGAGAGATCGACGAGCCGACCCGGAAGGCGATCGCCGCGCTCTTCGAGCGCACCGCCGCGGCCCTCGACGGCCTGCGTGCGGGCCTCGCCGACGTGCCCTATCCCCTCGAGCATGCCGACCCGTCGATGACCCTCGGCCGCTATCTCCTTCCCGAGCCCGTGGCGGCCGCGGATTCCGAGGCCGTGTTCGGGGCCGCGAACCGGGTGCGCAGCCTTTTCCCCTACCTCGCCTGGCAGCTCGTCGGCCGGCTCGTCCTCCACGCCGAGGCCGCCGAAGCCGCGATGGGGCTCGGAGGCCCCGAGCCACCCGCCGACGCCGGGCCCTCTCCGCAGGCCGGGCCCGCGTGACGGCGGCCCCGTCGGCGGCCGGGGTGCGGTCGCCCCGCGCAGGCTACCATGGGGTCGACCACAGGGATCGGAGCCCCGTCGGATCGGACGAGAGGAGCCGGCGATGGAACCGCGCAGCACGCACGCCCGCAAGGAATACGAGCAGGGCGCGCTCGACGAGGGAAGCGTCGACGCCGACCCCGTCCGCCAGTTCGCCCTCTGGTACGACGCGGCCGTGGCGGCCGGCGTGCCCGAGCCCGAGGCGATGGCGCTCTCCACCGCCACCCCCGACGGCTGTCCCTCGGCGCGGATGGTGCTGCTGCGCGGCTTCGACGCCCGCGGCTTCTGCTTCTTCACCAACTACGAGAGCCGCAAGGGGCGCGAACTCGCCGCCAACCCGCGCGCCGCCCTCACCTTCCACTGGGCCACGCTCGAGCGCCAGGTGCGGATCGAGGGGCGGGTGGAGCGCACGACCGCCGCGGAGAGCGACGCCTACTTCGCCAGCCGGCCGCCCACGTCGCGGATCGGCGCCTGCATCTCGCCCCAGAGCGCCGTGATCCCCGACCGGGCGGCGCTCGAGGCGCTGTTCGAGCGGTTCCGGGCCGACCCCGGCGCCGACGCCGGGACCGCCCGGCCCGATCACTGGGGGG
>CAISKG010000477.1 GCA_903885855.1 uncultured Planctomycetaceae bacterium | reverse complement strand
GGGCGGGCACGCTCGCGAGCGCCGCCGCGCACGCCTCGTCGCCGGCCGCGCTGCCGTCGGCGGCCCAGCGGCGCAGGAGCCGCAGCGCGTCGTCGCGCCGCGTGCCATCGCTCCAGGCGTCCGGCACGCCGTAGACGTCGAGCAGCAGCCCGGGCGCGGAAACCGCCGCCGGCTCGATCGCCCACCACGCCAGCCACGGCACGCGCTCGTCGTGCCTGGCCTCCGCGGTGGAGAGCACGGCCCGGGCCATCGGCACCCCCTGGCCGGCCGGCAGACGCCGGGCCGAGGCGGCGATCTGGGCGAGCGTGGGGAGGTCGGTCTCGCGGCGCGCGAGGGCCAGGAGCGCCGAGGCGGCCGCGGGGGAGATCTCCCGGCGATCGCCGAGGAGCCGCACCGCCCAGCGCCGCACGGCCGGGGCGGGATGGCCGAGGAGGTCGAGGGCCAGGGGCTCGTCGAAGCGTCCCGTCGCCGCGAGCCCCCACACGCCCCCAAGCGCCCGATCCTCGTCGTCGGTCGAGCGCGCGAGCGCCTCGAGGCGCGGGGCGACGGCGGCGTCGCGCCGGCCGGCGAGCTCCACGCGCGCCCGTTCCGCGGCCCAGCCGTCGGGGCCGGTGAGGAGGTCGACCAGGGCGTCGGAGGGGAGGGCCGCCAGGTCGGGCGGCGCGGCGGGGGGCGCGCCCGCGGCGCGCAGCGCGAAGATCCGGCCGTTGCGCCGGTCCCAGGCGGCGTCGGGATCGGGATGCGCGGTGCGCGCGTCGTGGAAGTCGCTCACCGCGAGCGTGCCGCCCGGGCCGACGGCCAGGTCGGTGGGGCCGAACCAGGTGTCGTGCGCGTCGAGGAGGAGGCCGCCGTAGGCGGCGTCGAAGGTGCTGCCGCGCGGCAGGACGCGCCACCAGGAGACGGAGTGGCCGAGGAAGTTGCCGGCGATGAAGGTGTCACGGAGGTGGGCCGGGAGGCCGTCGGAGCGGTAGACGAGGCCCCCGGTGGGCGGCCCTCCGGGCACCGCGTCGCAGCGCAGGATGGGGAAGTGGTGGTGGGCGTGGGGATGGTGGAGGGGGCCGTGCTTGCCGAAGCTCTTGTAGTAGACGGCCCCCTGCATGGCGTGGAGGAAGGGGCCGCCGTTGGTGCTCACGAGCAGCTCGCCGGTGCGGTCGAAGGCGAGGCCGAAGCAGTTGTAGCCCCCCTCGCAGAACAGCTCGAACTCCCGCGTGAGCGGATGGTAGCGCCACACCCCCGACTGGAACTCGATCCCGCGGACGACGCAGGTGGTCGTGCTGCCGTTGACGCCGTAGAGCCAGCCGTCGGGGCCCCAGGTGAGGTGGTTGGAGAGCGACTGGGCGTCTTCCATGCCGAAGCCCGACAGGCACACCTCCGGATCGCCGTCGGGCACGTCGTCGCGGTCGCGGTCGGGGTAGAAGAGGAGGTAGGGGACGTTGAGCACCCACACGCCGCCGTGGCCGAACTCCACCCCCGTGACGAGATTGAGCCCGTCGAGGAAGTCGCGGAAGGTGTCGGCCCTGCCGTCGCCGTCGCGGTCCTCGCAGATCGTGATCCGATCGTCGCCGCGCGGGCCGTGCGGCGGCGGCTCGGGCACGCGGTCGTAGGTGGTGCGCGACCAGCGGTCCACCTCCACGCGCTCGAGGCCGGCCGGATTGGGGTACTGCAGATACTGGATCGTCCACAGCCGGCCCCGGTCGTCGTGCTTCACGAAGATCGTCTGGCGGACGTCCGGCTCCGCCGCCACGAGCGCCACCTCGACCCCCTCGGGGAGCGTCATCCGCGCGGCAGCCTCGCTCGCCGGGTGCCCCTGGCCGCGCGCGGCGGCCGCGCCGGCGGCGAGGGCGAGCGCCGAGCCGAGGAGGATCGCCCATGCGCGGGGCGCGGCCGGGCGGGATGGGGAGGGCGTGGCCATGGTTCGCTCCGGACGGTCGGGCCGCTCAGCGGGGGCTCGCCGGGAGCCCGAGCCGCGTGCGGACCTTCGCCGCCAGCGTGTCGAGGGTCACCAGTTCGGCGGCGCCCCCGGAGCCCTCCACCAGATCGCAGACGAGGTCGAGCGTGCGGAACTGCGGGTCGACGGTGCCGAGCACCGAGGGATGGGCGAGGAGGTCGAAGGCGGCGCGGCGCTCGATCGCCCATTCGATCGCGGTGCGCACGGCGTGGAGGAAGTCGTCGAGCCGCCAGCGGCCGTTGCGGAAGGCGCCCACGTCGCTGATCGGGCTCATCGGCAGCTCGACCAGCCCGGTGGGGTAGGCGTGGGGCTGCGCCGCCGGAAGCGCGGCGAGGATGCTCCGCATCACCTCGGCCGACGGCGGGCGGCCGGAGCCCTGCGTGTCTTCGATGGCGTGCGCCGGGTAGCGGCTGCTGACCCAGTCGAAGCCCAGGTCGAGGAGCATGCGCTGCAGGTCCTCCCGGCCGTCGAGGCCGGCGCCGAAGCCGCCGGGGGTGCGGAAGCCGGCGGCGCGGATGCCGAGCCGCTCCTCGAGGGCGACGTTCGTGAGGCGGATGTTCTCGCGCACCACCGACGCCACGCTTTGCCCCGCGATCAGCCAGGGGGCGCGGCGGAAGCGATACTGGAGCTCCTCGGGCGTGGCGGCGAGGAGATTGACGTGGTCGTAGGTGTGGTTGCCGATCGGGTGGCCTGCGGCGGCGATCTCCCCGAGCCAGTCGACGTTCTCCTGCTCGAGCACGCGCCCGACCACGAAGCTGTGGATGCGGCCGCCGCGCTCGGCCACGCGCCGGCAGGCGGCCACGGTCCACGCCTTGACCTCCGCGGTGAGGTTGCCCTTCTCGTAGTCCCAGTGGGTGTCTTCCCAGCGGGGGAAGTTGCGCGCCATCTCGAGATCGAGCGTGATCGCGATCGGCGCGGCGTCGAAGGGGGCCGGCCCGTCGGCCCCGTGCGCGCAGCGGAGAGAGGGCGCCGCGCAGGCGCCCGCCGCGGCGGCGAGGAAGCGGCGGCGCGGGAAGGGAGCGGAGCGGCGCGGCATGGTGCGATGGAGCCGGCGGGTCTGTCGGCGCCCCGTCGCGATCCGGCCGCGTCCAGGGCACCCGCGTTCGACAGTCGACGGTCGTCACAGTACTCTGCACGCAGCGGTGTGAGAAGCCATGGCCATGCGAGGCGAGCGATGATTTCGCGGTCCTTCGGTATGCATGCGTCCGTCCGCGCGGCCGGCGGAGACGCCGGTGATCGGCCGCGCCCGGCCGGGCGATCGGCGCTCCTCGGGGCGGTCGTGTTCGGGGCGGTCCTTGCGGGGGCCGTCGTGGTCGGGTCCGGGGCCGCACGGGCCCAGCCGGGGGGCGACGCCGACGTGGCCGCGATCCGGGCCGCCGCCAAGGCCTACCGGGAAGCGCTCGCCGCCGGCGACGCGGAGGCCGTGAAACGCGTCTGGACCGCCGACGGCGACATCGTCGACGGCTGGGGCAATCGCCTCCGGCCGCAGGACATGGCGGCGCTCGACGGCGGCGACGCCGATCGGGGGGAGCCGCGGCCGGAGTTCCGGATCTCGGAGACGACGCTGCGCTTCCTCACCGCCGACGTCGCCGTGGAGGACGGCACGGTCGACGTGGTGCTGCCGGGGACGAAGACCCCGATCGAGGGCTGGTTTTCGGCGCTCTGGGTGCGCGACGGTGCCGGCTGGAAACTCGCGGGGCTGCGCGAGTCGGAGCGGCCGGTCGCCGCCGACGCCGACATGCTCGACGATCTCGACTGGCTGGTCGGCGACTGGGCCGTCGACGGGGGCGACGAGGGAGGCGACGAGGCCGGGGCCGAACTGCCGGCCGAGATGAGCGTCCGCTGGGATGCGGGGCGGATGTTCCTGGCGCGCGACTTCCGCATGCCCGCCGTCGCCGACGGAGGCACCGCGGGCGAGATCGAGGTCCACGAGCGCATCGGCTGGGATGCCGCGGTGCGCCGGATCCGCTCCTGGAGCTTCGCCTCCGACGGCACCCGCGCGGAATCGACCTGGTTCCGCGACGGCGATTCCTGGATCGAGGCCCGCACCGTCATCCTCCCCGACGGGGGGCAGGATTCGGCGGTCAACATCTACAGCTACGACGGCCGTGACCGCTGCGTGTGGCGCGTCTTGCCCGATGCCGACGACCTCGAGGCCGGGCCGCCGTCGCGGGCGACGTGGGTCCGCCGTGCGGAGGAGACCGACCGATGACCCGACCGATGACCCGATCGACGAACCGCTCGATGCGGTGGCCCGGTTCGTGGACGCCGGCGCTCGCCGCCGCGCTCGTGGGCGCCGCCCTCGCGGCCGGGCCGGCCGCGACGACCGCGGC
>CAISKG010000476.1 GCA_903885855.1 uncultured Planctomycetaceae bacterium | reverse complement strand
CGCCCCGGCATCGCGCGCCGGCCGCGCGGTGGGATCGATCCCCAGCCGCGCCGCCGCGGCCTCCACCCCCGCCGCGTCGAGGGCCACCGCGCCCCCCGCCTCCGCCGGCGTGAAGCGGTGCCACGTGAGGGCGCTCTCCAGGCGGCGCGCGAGGTCGGCGTCGTCGCGCGGCGGGCGGGAGTCGTCCCCTTCGAGCCCGCGCGCCAGCCGCGCCTGGCGGTCGGCGATCACGAACCGCGGGTCGGAGGGGACGATCCCGGGATCGACCCACCGCGCCAGGTCGCGCATCGCCACCACGGTGCAGCCCAGCTCGACGAGCCGGTCCATGAAGCCCTCGAAGGCCGCCGCGTCGGTGCTCACCCAGTCGTGTGCCGTGTCGGGCACGCCGTGGAACTGGAGGACGGCGATCCGGCCGTGCGTCGCCTGGAGCACGGCCCGGTCGAGGTCGGCGACGGTCCAGGCCGGCCGGGCGTCGCCGGCGGAGGGGATCAGCAGCGGGTGGTCGAGGCCGGGCTCGTAGGCGCTGCCGCGCCCCGCCTCGTAGGGGAATTCCGGCGCCCCGCCGCGCCGCGCGAAGCGGATCCCGGCGGCCGCGAGCACCGGCAGCGCCTCCGGGACGATGGCGTTGCCGGGGTAGGCGAAGCTCGTCGGCGCGGGGATGCCATGCTCGCGGCAGCGCTCGGCGATGCCCGCCAGCTGCGCCGGCAGCGCCTCGAGCGCCGCGCCGGCGGCGACGGCCTGGTGGCCGAGGGTGTGGTTGCCGATCTCGAAGCCCGCGTCGTGGAGGGCCCGGATCTGCTCCCAGGTCATGAAGTCGCGCTTGTTGGTGGCGAAATCCCAGCCTTCGGAGATGAAGAAGGTCGCCCCGAAGCCGCGCGCCTGGAGGATCGGCCGCGCGACGTCGTAGTGCGAGCGCGCCGCGTCGTCGAAGGTGAGCACGACGAGCCGGTCGGGGATCGGCTCGAGGGCGCCGGCAACGCGCGGCACGAGGGCCAGCGCCGCCGCGAGCGCGACGATCGCGGTGCGCGCGATCACGGCGCCGGCGCCGGCGGCTGGTTCGGCCCAGGCACGCCCCCCGGCTGCGGCACCGGCGGCACCGGGAAGCCCTGGATGGTCGGCGGCAGGAGCCCGGCCGGGGGCGCGCCCGGCCCCGCCCCGGCACCCGGACCGGGAAAGCCGCCGCCGGGGAATCCGCCCGGCCCGCCCGGAAATGCGCCCGGTCCCCCGGGGAATCCGCCCGGCCCGCCGCGGCCCCCCTGGAGGGCCGACATCTTCTCCGCCACCTTGCCGAGGACCTGGAAGACGCCGTCGTCGACGTTGATGCGCAGCTCGATGCCGTCGCTGAGCGACCCCAGATCGAGGCGCAGCATGCCCTGCTCGCCGACGGCGCCGGCGGTGTCGGCGAGCAACCCGCTCGGGTCGTTGGCCGCAAGAATCGGCCACAGCTTCTTGAAGTCGATCCAGGCCGACACCGGCGCGACGTTGGTCGACGATCCCGAGCCGGAGAGGAACGGCTTCAGCGGCGCGTTGTCGGGGCAGCCGAATCCCATCACCATCGCCGCGTCGGTCGACGCCAGCCGGACCGGGACGTCGAGGAGGCCCATCGAGGGGGGCGCCCCAGGCGGCACCGGCATCGCCAGGACGCCGTCGGCGTCGGCGGCGACGGTGCCGTCGATCGCCACCATCTTCGCGAGCGCCCGGTACAACTCCGCCGCGCCGTCGGCGCCGGTGCGGGCCACGATCCGGGGCTTCCCCTCGGCGTCGGCGGAGACGACCACCTCCTGCTCGAGGCTCCGCGTGGCCATCATCCGCTTCGACGCCTGCTCGACCCCGTCGATGACCGTCTGCACCTCGGCGGGCACCTGCTCGCCCCGCTGGCGGGCCACGTCGGCCACCCCCTTCTTCATTCCCTCGATCCCGGAGCCGAGGACCGTCTCCAGCGCCATCGTCATCCATTCGCCGCTGGGGCTCGACACGCCGAGCCAGGCGATGGCCTCGGCGTCGCCCGCGGCGACGAAGCCGGGGCGGATCGATCCGTAGTCGGCGAAGGACTGCGCCAGGCCGGTGCCGCTGCGGGCGCGCATCGACACCGCGACGCTCAAGCGTTTCGTCTCGGGGTCGATCGAGGCCTCGAGCGTGGAACGGTCGCCGTCGGTGGTGAGGCTGCGCACCACCTTCCGCAGCCAGTCGGTCGTCACCTGCTGAACGCGGCGCTGCGCCTCCGGCGCCGCCGGATCGACGGGCATGCCGGCCATCATCTGCTCCCACTGCGAAAGCCCCGCCATCCGTATCTCCTCGGGCACCGCGTCGACCATCGACTCCAGCGCCACGTCGGCCACCGCCACCGGCGCCGGCGGATCGGCCTTGGCCGCGGCGATCACCTGCGGGGAATCGGAGATGAGGAAGTAGCCCTCGCCCGGCTTCACGTACACGCTCCGCCCCAGCATCGGGATCTCGTAGGCCTTCCCCTTGGCCGTGGTGGTCGCGGTGAAGACCGCGTCGAGCGTCTTCTGGAACTTCTCCTTCCCCTGCACCGGCACGGCCACCATCCCGCCGACCGGCTCCCCCTTGGCGTCGACGTGGAGGGTGAAGACCACCGGCTTGGTGATGTCGAAGCCCTCGAGCGGCTTGCCGCCGGTGAGGGCGACGAACAGCCCCGGCAGCGTCCCGGCGAAGGCGGGCTGCTTGAGGACCTTCGAGAGGTGGACCGAGTCGTCGAGGAGCGCCTTGTAGCTGCGGACGACGACGCGCGTGGCGATCCCCTTGGCGATCATCCCCTCGGCGGGCTTGCCGTCGCCGCCGGACGGATCGCCGCCGGCCTCGCCGCGGCCACGCACCCAGTCGCGGTCCTTCTTGGAGAGCTCCTTGAGGGGGATGCTCGTCACCTTGCCACTGGGGAGGCGCAGGTACACCTTCCCCTCCTCGAGGCGCACGAACTCCGCCTCGCGCGAGAAGCGCCCGGAGATGTCGGTCCAGGTGCGCGTCTCGCCGGCCTGCCGCTCGGCCGCCGGCGCGTCCTGGGCCGGCGCCGGAGCGCCGGCGTGCCATGCGATCACCGCGGCCGCCATCAGCGCCGCCCCGAGCCCGAACCGCGTCATCCGTACGCCGGCCATCGCTCGCCCCTCCGTCGCCGCCCCCGGGCACGTCCGCCGCGGCGGACCCTCCGGACGTTATCCCTGGTGTTCGGGCCCTGTCAACGCACCGCGCGGCCCCGGTGAATTGTCCCCCGCGCTCGCCCGACCGATACTGCCCCCGCCGGCGGCATCCTTCGCCCCGGCACCCCGGAGCCCCTCCCACCATGCAGGCCGTCGCGCCACGCTGTCCGGGCGGCGTCATCGAGGGCTTCTACGGCCCGCCGTGGAGCGACGCCGAGCGGCGCACGCTCCTGGACTGGATGGCCCGCTTCGGCCTCGGCACCTGGCTCTACGCCCCCAAGGACGACCCCTGGCACCGCGCCGCCTGGCGCGAGCCCTATCCCGCCGCCGAGGCCGCGCGGATCGCCGGGCTCGTGGCCGACTGCCGGGCGCGGGGCATCGAGTTCGTGTGGGGGGTGAGCCCGGGGCTCGACATCCGCCACGCCGACCCGGCCGACGGCGCGGCGCTCGCCGCCAGGATCGACGAGCTCGTCGGCCTCGGCTGCCGCTCGTTCGCGCTGTTGCTCGACGACATCCCCGACGACCTCCACGCTCTCGACACGGCGCGGTTCGGCTCGCTCGCCGCCGCGCAGGCCTCCGTCGCCGGCGCCCTGCTGGCCCGGATCCGCGCCCGCGTCCCCGACGGCCGCCTCCTCTTCTGCCCCACCCCCTACTGCGACCGGATGGCCGCGGCCGGCCTCGGCGGACCGGGCTACCTCGCGACCCTCGGCGCGCAGCTCGACGAGGCGATCGACGTCTTCTGGACCGGCCCCGAGATCGTCTCCGAGGCGATCACGCCCGAGGCGATCCTCCCCGTCGCCGGGCTCCTCCGCCGCCCGCCGGTCATCTGGGACAACCTCTTCGCCGACGACTACGACGGCGAGCGCTGCTTCCTCGGCCCCTACGCCGGCCGGCCGCGGGCGCTGCGCGGGAGCGTGCGCGGCATCCTCCTCAATCCCAACAACGAGCTGCCGCTGAACTTCGTCCCCCTCCACACCTTCAGTGCCTGGCTCTCCGGCGACGGCCCCTGGGACGGCCGCGAGGCGCTGGGGGGGGCGCTGCGCGACTGGCTCCCCGCCTTCCGCCTCCTCGACGCCGCCCCCGGCCGCCCGGCGCGCGAGCCGGTGTCGCCCGACGACCTCCTGCTCCTGGCCGACTGCTTCCATCTCCCCCACGAGCCCGGCGCCGGCGCCCGGGCGCTGCTCGAGGGCGCGGCCGGCGTGATGGCGAAGCCGCCCGAGGCCTGGGGCGCCGCGGAGACGGCGGCGCTCGACGCCGCCGACCGCCTCCGCCGCCTCGCCACGCGGCTGGCCGACCTCGCCGACCGGGACCTGCTCCACGCCCTCGCCCGGCGGCTGTGGCCGCTGCGCGAGGAGTGTGCGCTGCTGCTGCACGAGGCCTCGAATCGGCGCCGCCGGGGCGCCGGCCTGCCCCCGCGCCCCGACGACGACCATCTCCCCGGCACGTTCCGGGGGGGATTCCTCGCGGGGCTCCGCGCCCTCGTGCCGCCCCCCTGGGAGGCGGCCCCTGCGGAGCGCGGCACCGCGCCGGGCACGTTCCTCGTGCGCCCCGCGCGGTCCGACGACGAGCCGGCCGCCTACCGCGTCTGCCTCGAGACCGGCGACGACGGCGGCGACGGCACCCCCTTCTACCGCGACGACCCCGACGCCCTGGGGCGGATCTTCGTCGGCCCCTACTTCGCCTTCGCCCCCGACCTGGCCTGGGTGCTCGAGGACGAGCAGGGCGTGTGCGGCTACTGCCTGGCGGCGGAGGATTCCGACCGCTTCTACGAGCGCTACGAGCACCAGTGGCGGCCGCACCTGACCGCGCGCTTCCCGGAGCCGACGGGCGACCCCGCCGGCTGGAGCCGCGCCGCGCATGTCCACCGCCTCTACCACCATCCCGACCACATCGTCCCCGGGCCCCCCGGCGCCTTCCCCGCCCACGTCCACATCGACCTCGTGGCCCGGGCGCAGGGGCGCGGCCTGGGGACGCGCATGATGCGCATCGCCCTCGACGAGCTCCGCCGCCGCGGCGTGCCCGGCGTGCATCTGGGCGTGGGGACGGTCAACACGCGTGCCCAGGCCTTCTACCGCAAGCTCGGCTTCGTGGAGCTCGGCCGCACCGGCGGCGCCGACGGCTGCACCTGGATGGGCCTGCGCCTGGGCGGCGCGGCCGGGGGGAGCGCGCCATGAGCACCGCCGCCGCGCGGGTGGCCGCGCGCGTCACGGCGCTGGCCGACGCCCCGATCCCCGCCGCGATCCGCGCCGGCGTGGTGGCGGTCGTGCCGCTGACGATCGTCGGCGGGCTGTTCATGCTCCTGGCCCATCCGCCGCTGCCGGCGCTCGAAGGCCGCCTCGCCCCCTGGCAGCCGCTCCTCGAGATCCCGGTGACGGCCACGTTCGGGCTCATCGGGCTCTTCGTCTGCCTGGCGGTGGCGTACGACCTCGCCGAGCGGCGCGGGCAGGACCGCCTCTCCGCGCTCCTCCTGGCCGGGGTGCCCTTCCTCATGCTCGCGCTCGACCCTGCCTCCGGCGCGCCGCGCATGGAGGCCCTCGGCTCCGCCGGAATCCTGGTGGCGATCCTGGTGGCGATCATCGCGGTGGAGACGCAGGGCTGGCTCGAGCGCCGCGGGGCCGTGATCCGCATGCCGGCGGAGGTGCCGCGGATGGTGGCGGAGTCGTTCGCGTCGCTCGTGCCGCTCACCGTGCTCCTGGTGGGCTTCTGGCTGCTGCGCTTCGTGGCCGGCTTCGACCTCGCCGAAGCGCTCGCGCGGCTCTTCCGGCCGCTCGTCTCCGCGCTCGACACCCTGCCGGGGATCGTCGTCTACGCCTTCCTCGTGGCGGCGCTGTGGAGCGTGGGGATCAACGGCGACAACGCCCTCGACACCGTCGTGGGGCCGGTGTTCCTCCAGTATCTCGTCGAGAACGCGGCCGCCTGGGAGGCGGGCACGCCGCCGCCGTGGACGACGGCGCAGGGATTCTTCACCACGTTCGCCAACGTCGGCGGCACCGGGGCCACCCTGGCCCTGGCGCTGGTGCTCCTGAATTCACGCGATCCGGCCACGCGGAAGGTGGCGCGCCTCTCGCTGCCGTCGCAGATCTTCCAGATCAACGAGCCGCTCTTCTTCGGCCTGCCGATCGTCCTCAATCCGCTCCTCATGGTGCCCTACGTGGCCTGCGCGGTGCTCCTCACCGGCTCCACCTGGCTCCTCATGGAGGCCGGCCTCATCGGCCGGCCGGTCGTGGGGATCCCCTGGACCACCCCCCCGGTGATCGGTCACTGGCTCGTCACCGGCGGCGACTGGCGCGCGGCGCTGTGGGGCGCCGTCTCGATCCCCCTGGCGATGGCGGTGTGGTGGCCCTTCGCCCGGCGCTACGAGGCCGCCCGGCGGAACGCGGCGGCTCAGGCGCCCGCCGGCACCACCAGCTCCAGCGCCCGCAGCCAGAATTCGGCGTAGCGCTCCCAGAAGACCATGTTGCAGCCCCAGTGGGGCGCCGGGTCGGAGGTGTAGCAGAGGATGCGCCCCGCCCCCTCGCGCCCCAGCACGACCAGCGGGTCGCCCGTCTCGGCGAACTCCAGCAGCAACTCGGCCCCCGGCTTCACGCGCACCTGGTTGTAGCCGAGGATCGGCGGGCAGCCGTCGAGATCGAGGCCGGCGAAGCGCTCGCGGCCGAGGACGGTCGCCCTGGGCGTGAACCCCTCCGTGCTCTCCACGAGATCCTCGTGGTCGAGGCAGGTGACCGGCATCGCCCCCTTGAGGAGCGTGCGCCCCCAGCCCCCCTTGCCCTGCTCGCCGGTGAAGGAATACCAGCCGCCGAGGAGGAGCAGCCCCTTGCCGGCCTTCACGGCGTCGATCGTGAGCCGGACGCGGTCCGGGAAGGTGAGGACCTGCTTTCCGAACGTGGAGCGGTCGAAGAAATTCGGCGCCAGCTGGAAGAGCTTCCCCTCGACGTCGCTGAAGATGATCACGTCGTGGGTGTCGAGGATCCGCTCGTATTCGCCGGGGCCGAGCTTGTAGAAGTCCCAGCTCGCCACGCTCTCGACGGTGTGCCGGCCGGACGACTCCAGCGCCCCCTTGAGCCAGGTGCCGTAGTTGAAGATCTCGATCCCCTTCATGGCGTTCTGGAAGGGGCTCTCGGCGAACCAGGGGCCGGTGAGCACCGCCCAGTCACCGACGTAATAGACCTTGGCCATCGCGCGCTGCCTTCCTCACCAGATGCGGATCCGTTCCTGCTCGGGCTTCCACAGGGCGTCGCCTTCCTTGACCTCGAAGGCGTCGTAGAAGGCGTCGAGGTTCGAGACGGGGCCGTTGGCGCGGTAGCGCGACGGGCTGTGGGGATCGGTGAGCAGCCGGCGCACCAGTTCGTCGTCGCGGTACTTCCGCTGCCACACCCGGCTCCAGCCGACGAAGAACAGCTGGTTCGCCGTCCACCCCTGCACCTTCTCCGGCTCCTTGCCCCCCTTGGCCAGCTGGAAGGCCTTGTAGGCCACGGCGAGGCCGGAGAGGTCGGCGATGTTCTCGCCGAGCGTGAAGTCGCCCTTCACCCTGCGGCCCGGGAGCGGCTCGTACGACGAATACTGCTCCACCAGCCGCTTCGTCAGCGCCTCGAAGGCCACCCGGTCGGCGTCGGTCCACCAGTTCTGGAGGTTGCCGTCGCCGTCGTAGCGGCTGCCCTGGTCGTCGAAGGCGTGGCTGATCTCGTGGCCGATGACGCCGCCGATCCCGCCGTAGTTGAGGGCGTCGGGGGCGTCGACCGAGAAGAACGGCGGCTGGAGGATCGCCGCGGGGAAGACGATCTCGTTGAGCGAGGGGTTGTAGTAGGCGTTCACCGTCTGCGGCGTCATCCCCCACTCCTCCCGGTCGACCGGCTTCCCGAGCTTGCCGACGTTGCGCTCGTGCTCGAACTTCCGCGAGCGCATGACGTTGCCCACGAGGTCGTCGGGCTTCACCTCGAGGCCGTCGTACGGGCGCCACTTCTCCGGATAGCCGATCTTCGTGGTGATCTTGGCGAGCTTCCCCTTCGCCCTGGTCTTGGTGGCCGGGGTCATCCACTCCAGCTCGTCGATGCTCGAGCCGAAGGCGGCCAGGAGGTTCTTCACGAGCGTGTCCATCCGGGCCTTGGCCTCGGGCGTGAAGTGCTCCTTCACGTAGAGCTTGCCGAGGACGTCCCCCAGGGCTCCGAAGTCGCCCGCCCCCTTGCCGCTGATGGCGTCGACGGATCGCTTCCAGCGCGGCAGCTCCTCCTGGATCCCGGCGATCGCCCGGCCGTGGAAGTCGAAGTGGGCCTTCTCGAAGTCGGGGGAAAGGTACGTCGCGTAGGCGTCGAGGAGCTTGAAGCGCACCCAGGTCTTCCAGGTGGCGACGTCGATCGTGGGGAAGAGGGCGTCGAGCTTCTCGAAGTAGCTCGGCGTGGCCACGTTGACCTCGGCGATGCCGGGGGTGCCGGCCGCCTCGAGGACCGTGGCCCAGCGGAGGTTCGGCGTCTTGGCGGCGAAATCCTTCGCGGCGAATTTGTTGTAGGTCTTGATGGCGTCGCGGAGCTCGACGCGCGGCCACTGGATTTCGGCGAGCTTCTTTTCGACCTCGAGCACCGTCGCGCCGGGATGGGCGGTGGTGTCGGCGGTGAGCGCGGCGAGCCGGTCGACGTAGGCCACGAGCGCGTCCCGCGCCGCCTTCTCCTTCTCGCCGTCCTTGAGGTAGTAGTCGCGGTCGGGGAGCGTCGTGCCCCCCTGGACGACCGTCGTCAGGTGGCGCGTCGAGTCCTTGTCGTCGATGCCGACGAAGTGGCCGATCGGCGAGCCGACGCCGAAGCTCCCGGCGGCGCCGAAGGCATGGGCCACGTCGTCGTGCGAGGCCATGCCGGCGACGTGCGCGAGGATCGGCTCGAGCGGCGTGAAGCCGAGCTTCGCCACGCGCTCGGTGTCCATGAAGGCCCGGTGGAAGTCGCCCACCTTGCGGGCGTCGCTGCCGGCGGGGGCGCTCGCCGCCGCCGCCTGCTCCACGATCGCCCGGATCCGCTCGCGCGAGAGGTCGTCGAGCTTGATGAAGGCGCCGTAGTTGCTCTTGTCGGCCGGGATCGGCGTCTCCTTGAGCCACGTGCCGTTGACGTACTCGTAGAGGTCGTTCTGCGGGCGCACCTTGGTGTCGAAGGCCGAGACGTCGACCGGCGCCGTGGCCGGGGCCTGGGCGCGGGCCGGCGCGGGGCGAAGCGACAGGGGGGCGGCGACGAGGGCGAGCAGCAGCAGCCGGCGGACCATGGAAAACTCCTCGCGGGGGTGCGAATCGGGGACGGGAGGAAAGGTATCATGCCGGCCGGGGAACGAGGGAAGGGGGCGCCGCGGCTCCCTTCCGGACGTCCGCGCCGCCCTTCGCTTCGGACCACCCACAGGAGTCGAATCATGCGTGCGATCGTCGCGCTTGTGGCCTTTCTCGCCCTGACCGCCGTCATCGCCCTGGCCCGGGCCACGGCCGACGAACCGACGAAACCGGTGCCGCGGGCGGAAAAGGACAAGCCGAAGCGGATCATCCCCCTGGTCGTCGTCGCCCCGGGGGAGACGAAGACCGTGCTTTTCTCGGTGGAATGCACCGTCGGGATGACGCGCGGCGGCGGCCTGGCCGTCGCCGAGATGGTCGACGGCAAGCCGCCCTCGATCGGCCTCCCCGGCGCCGACGACAAGCTCTTCCGCCGCGCGGGCGTCAGCGTCAGCGTGCCCGACATGAGCGAGGCGCCCGCGCTCGACAAGCGGCTGCGCACCGGAGCGCTTGCGGCGCTGGCGAAGGTGCGGCCCGTGTTCCCGGTCACGGTCACCGCCGACGCCGACGCGGAGCCGGTGGCGATCGACCTCCACCTCCTCGACGCCACCTGCTCGGGCCACTGCCACACCGACTTCACGGTGGTGGTCGCGGCGGCCACGGAAGGGGAGGAATGAACGGGCCGTCGCGCCGCGGGTTTCTCGGGGCGGCGGGGATCGGCCTGGCCGCGCGGCTCGCGCGCGGCGACGACGGCCGGCCGCCGGTGACGCGGCCCCGGGCCACGGCCTTCGACGCCCGCGTCGAGCCGGCCTGGGAGGAGAAGGTCGTTGTCACCTGCGGCCCGGAGGGCTCCGACATCGTCGGCTCGGGATCGCGGCCGATCCAGGCGGCGATCGACATGGTGGCGGCCCTCGGCGGGGGCACCGTGCGCCTCGGGCCAGGCCGCCACGAGCTCCGCGCCGCGGTCCGCCTCCGCTCCGGCGTGCGCCTCGAGGGGAGCGGCGCCGAGACGGTGCTCACGAAGATCCCCTGCCACGAGAGCCTCCTCGCCGAGGACTCCGACTGGTACGACCGGGAGATCACGCTCGCCCCCGGCCACCGCTTCCGGGTCGGCGACTCGATCTGCCTCCGCGCCACCAATCCGCACGACGGCGGTCCGCTCGTCTTCAAGCGCCTCCTCGTGGCGCGCTCGGGCGACCGCTTCAAGCTCGACCGTGCCCTCCGCGACAACGTGTGGAGCTCCGGCAAGCCGGTCGTGCAGGCGCTCTTTCCGCTCCTCTGGGGGGAGGAGATCGAGAACGTCGCCGTCGCCGATCTGCACCTCGACGGCGACCGGGCGAACAATCCCGAGCTCGACGGCAACCATGCCG
Source organism: uncultured Planctomycetaceae bacterium (assembly GCA_903885855.1). Taxonomy (GTDB): domain Bacteria; phylum Planctomycetota; class Planctomycetia; order Pirellulales; family UBA1268; genus QWOP01. Next base: position 609 of record CAISKG010000476.1, on the reverse strand, counting down.
GCTGCATCTTCCTCCAGGACTGCCGCGACGTGGCGATCCGCGGCGTCGAGGCCCGGAGCAACCACGGCGACGGGATCAGCTTCCAGATCTGCCACGACGTCACGGTCGAGGGCTGCACCAGCCGCGACCATTCCGGGCTCGGCCTCCATCCCGGCTCGGGGTCGCAGCGGCCGCTCCTGCGCGGCAACACCCTCTCCGGCAACGCCATCGGCATCTTTTTCTGCTGGGGGGTGAAGTACGGGCTGGCCGAGGACAACGACTGCACCGGCAACGGCGTCGGCATCTCGATCGGCCACCGCGACACCGACAACGTCGTCCGCGGAAACCGCATCGCCCGCAGCGGCACCGCGGGGATCCTCTTCCGCCCGGAGCGCGGGGCCTCCTTCTGCGGCCATCGCAACCGCATCGAGGGGAACACCGTCGCCGACACCGGCGCCGACGACGCCGCGGCGATCGACGTCCAGGGGGGCACCGAGGAGGTGGCGATCGTGGGCAACACGATCACCGAGTCGCGCGGGCCGGCGCGGCGCGTCGGCATCCGCCTGGGCGCCGAGACCAAGGCCATCCGCCTCGACGGCAACACCATCACCGGCGTGGCCACGCCGGTGG
>CAISKG010000475.1 GCA_903885855.1 uncultured Planctomycetaceae bacterium | reverse complement strand
GCCCCGGCTCGCCTGCGACCTGCGCTTCGTCGCCGCCGCCGCGCCACCAGGTGCCCTCCCAGTAGCCCTCGGCCCAGCCCGGGTCGCGGTAGCCCGACAGGGCCAGCGCCGACAGCGCCACGACCACCGCCACGCACCACCAGGGGCGCCTGGCGACGCCGGCGAAGGCCCGGGCGAAGGGGGTGAGACGCGGCTCCCCACCCGCTGCGGCGTGGGGAGGGCTAGCGGCCACGGCGGCTCCGCATCTTCCGCGCCGCCTCGTCGCGCGTCACGCGCCCGTCGCCGTCCTCGTCGAGGATCCCGAAGGAATAGTCGCGCACGATCCGCGACGCCTCCGTGCGCACCACGGCGCCGTCGCCGTCGGCGTCGAAGCGCCGCAGGAAATCGTCCGCCCGCTCGAGCGCCTCGCGGCCCGGCTCGTCGCCCGGGCTCGGCGGCCGGGCGCCGTCGGCGACGGTCGTCGTGGCGGCGGCGGCGGCCGGGGCCAGGGGGCTCGCGATCTCCACGAAGGCCAGCGCCATCTCCTCCCACGTCTGGTCGCCCCACATCACCGTCTCCTCGGGTGCGGGGTTGACCGGATTGCCGGAGGAATTGTCGAACACCGCCTCGATCTCGATCGCCTCGATCCCGTCCAGCGGCACCGGCTCGGTGAATTCGTAGGTGTGCTGCCAGTTGAAGTCGTAGCGCGGCACGGAGAGGAGCGTCTCGGTGCCGCCGGCGCGGCGGGCCCGGATCTCGAAGGCCCGGCCGCGGACGTGCATGTGGGGCGAGACCGCCAGCAGGCTGCTCCCCGCCGGCCAGCGCGACAGCTCCGCCCGCACCGGGTGGGCCGCGGCGTGGGGGGGGATCTCGAAGTCCTGGTCGAGCGCGGCCAGCGTCATCACCTCGTGCGTCACCTCCTCGCGCGGGATCGTCACCAGCCCGATCGTCGTCAGGTCGTCGCGCTCCCGGCCGTCGGGGGTGTAGTGCATCTGGAAGACGAACTTCGACCGGGCCGGGATGCGGCGCGCGTGGCCCGGCGGGAGCGTGGTGGCCCGCTGCCCGGGGACGTACGCGCTCACGAGCCCGAGGCCGCGGAAGTCGCCGAGATTCTCCGGCCGGGCGAAGACGATGGCGTGGTGGACGACCGACGGCGCCCCCGGGATCACCTGCGCCGCGCGCACCCAGGTCTCCTCCTCGACGTGCGGATCGGCGACGAAATACTGGTAGTCGACCGTTCCCGACGCGGGCACGCGGTAGGGGCGCTTGCCCAGCGGGGCGACGATGTCGGGGGCCGCGGGAAGCCGCCAGCCGTCGACGAAGGCGGGGGCCGCGGGCGCCGCCGCCGCGTCTCCGGCCGGCATCCCGGCGTCGATCCAGCGGCGGAAGAGGTCGATCGCCCCGGCGGGCAGGTGGCGCTCGTTCTTGAACGCGCCATGCTCCGCGCTGGCGTGCCACGGCGGCATCCTCCCCTGCTCCATCGTCTCGAGCATCATCGCCGCCCAGCCGCTCACCTCGTCGAGCGTGGAGACGTCGAAGGGGCCGATCTCGCCGGAGCGGTGGCACTCCATGCAGTGCGCCTGGAGCATGGGGAGGACGTCGCCGGCGAAGGTGGGCGCGGAGGCCGCGTCGGCGGTCGCCGCGCGGTCGAAGGTGATCAGGCAGCCGACCGCCTCGGTGCGCGGCAGGGCGACGGGGCGGCCGGCGAGGATGTCGTCGAGGGCGGCGAGCAGTTCGCGGCTGCCGGCCTCGGGCTTGGCGACGCCGGGGGCGAACTGGTCGTCGACCCGTCCCGCGTAGGCGATCCGGCCGAGGCGGTCGAGGACGACCACGCCGCCGGTCCGCACGGCGCCCAGCGCCCGCGCCGTCGCCTGGCCGGGATCCATCGCCAGCGGGAAGGTGATCCCCATCTCCCGCGCCGCGGCGGCGAACTCCGCGGACGAGTCCTGGCGGTTGGCGTCGACGCCGATCACGCGCACCCCGCGGCCGGCGTGATCGCGGGCGATCTCCTCGAGCCGCGCGCCGTACTGCCGCGCCACCGGGCAGCCGACCCCGAGGAAGGCGATCACGTGGCAGGGGGCCTGCGCGTCGAAGTCGATCGCGCTGCCGTCGAGCGCCGCCAGGGGAAAGACCGCCGCGGCGACGTCGGCCTCCCGAGCTTCTCCATCGCCGGCGCGGCTGGCAGGCGGCGAAGCGCCGGCGGCGGCGAGCACGAGGGCCAGGAGCAGCGGACGGGGCCACCACGGGCGCTCGGCGGAAGGGCGGACCATGCGGGCGGCTCCGGGGCGGGGTCGGGGACGGCCAGAACCGGGCATTGTAAGCGCCCCCCGTCCGCGGCCCACGCCGGAATCGACGCGGCCCCGGCCCCACGCCCGGTTTTCAGCCCCGTGCCGGACCGGCGGCGCCGATCGCCTGGGGGGGGGCGGCCGACGGCGCGGCTCACTGCGGCCGGCGGTTGAGCGTGTACCAGCCGGTGTCGTGGAGCAGCGGCAGCCCGGCGCCGGGCGACGCGGTCGCGGCGCTCCTCACCCCCGGGCAGGCGATCTCGTGGATCACCCCCTCGCGGAGGTTCTCCATCACGAGCCTCACACGCGTGCCGTCGGCGTCCGGCGTGGCCGACACGATCGTGCAGGGCTCCTCGTCCACCACCGGGCTGCCGTAGGCCGACTGGAAGATGTAGCCGAAGCCGCGCGCCCGGTAGCTCGCCGGGTCGGCGGCGGCGGCCCGGTCCACCGGCGCCGTGAACTCGAGCTCGAAGCCGTCCGGGAGGGCCTTCATGGCGCGGATCTCGAACGGCACCCTGCCGGTCCACACCAGCCGCTCGAGCGCGTAGTCGCCGCCGCCGCGCGACCCCCAGCCGCGGTTGGTGCCGCCGACGAACAAAGCGCCGTCGGGGGCGAACTGCACCGCCAGCGACCCGCTCCCGAAGCCCTCGCGGAAGGGGAAGCAGGCCCCCTGGAGGATCCCGTCGACGCGCTCGAGCGCGCAGCGCATCAAGAAGGAATGCGATTGGTCGGTGACGAACACCTGCCCGGCGAACGGGCCGAAGGCCCCCTCCGTGGCGTCGCACACCACGCCCGCCGCGCTCTTGCCCATCAGGTCGTAGGGGAAGACGACCGCCGCCGGGCGGTACTGCGGGATGCGCTTCGCCTCCTCGGCCCACCGGCTGCCGCTCCTGGGCTCCTCGGGCTTCGGGCCCATCTCCGGCGCGAGGTCGTACCACCTGAATCCGCCCGGATGGCCGACGAACTCGCCGGGGCGCAGCTCCTTGAGCGCGCAGGAGCCGTTCCACGGCCCCTGGTTGTCGGTGTAGAGCACGCTGCCGTCGCAGCCGAAGCCGATGCCGCCGGGGGAGCGGATGCCGGAGGTGGTGGGGATCGTGCGGCCGTCGGGGGTGACGCGCACCGCCCAGCCGCGGAAGGGGACCTCGCTCGAGAAGCTCCCCGTCAGGCACAGCACCACCCAGATGTTCCCCTCGGCGTCGAACTTCGAGCCGAAGGCGTACTCGTGGTAATCCCCCGACACCCCCCAGCCGTCGGCCACGGTCTCCATCACGTCGGCCTCGCCGTCGCCGTCGGTGTCCTCCAGGCGGCTCACCTCCGGCCGCTGCGTCACGTAGAGCGCGCCATCCCGCCAGGCCAGGCCCAGCACCTCGTGGAGGCCGTGCGCGAAGCGCGTCCAGGTCGGCTCGGCGCCCGCGGGATCGTCGACGACCCAGATCTCGCCGCGCCGGCTGGCGACGGCCAGGCGGTCGCCCGGCAGCCATTCCAGCGCCCCCACCTCGAGGAAGGCCTGCGGCGGGATCGCGAGCCGCTCGATGCGGTAGTAGTCGGCCTCCGTGGGGCGCGCCGGCGGCTCGGCGGCGCGCGCGGGGGGAAGCGCGACGAGCGCCAGGGCCAGCCCCGCGGAGACGATGCGACGAACAACGATCGCCCTCACCATGCCAGCTCCTCCTCCACCGTCGCCCGGCCGTCGGCGGCGGCCTCGAGCGGCACCCGCAGCTCGCGCGCCCCGTCGGCCCCGATCACCACCGGCTCCCCCGCGCCCGGCCCGCCCACGCGCACGCGCCACGCGCCGTCCACGCGCCACCAGCCGTCGGCCTCCGCCTCGATCGCCCGGCCGAGCGCGGCGCGGAACATGGCCCCCTCGGGCACCGCGCGGAGCGTGACCGTGCGGCGCAGGGCCGGGCCGGCGGCGGCGACGACCGATTCCTCCACCTCGAGCCCCTCCGCCTCGATCCGCCAGCGGAAGGCGGGGCGCCCCGCTTCGTCGAGCGCGTAGCCGCCGAAGCGGCCCCCGCGCGACCGGGGCGGGCGCTGCGGCCAGGGCGCGGCCGGGGAGGGGAGCACCGCCACGCAGGCGGCGGCGTCGGGCGCGACGACGCCGTCCCCCATCGGCGGCTGGAAGCCCTCGCCGCGGCCGCTCCAGTGGCGCCGCGCGTCGATGAACGATCCCCGCCACGCCAGCGCCAGCCGGAAGGCCTCGGCGTCCCAGGCGATGTTGGCACGCTCGGGAAAGCCGACGCCGATGGCGCGGGCGCCGGCCCCCTCGATGAAGTTGCGGTAGATCACCGGCCGGTCGGTGGCCACCAGCTCGATCGGATCGTTGCCCAGGCCCAGGGGCGGCCGCGGCGCCTCGAGCGACACGTAGCGCCACACCGCCTCGATCTGCCCGGCGGCGTCGCCGTCCAGGAGCGCGGGGAAGAACACCTTCCCCTCCGGCCACGCCGCCGGCATGCGCGTGCCGGGGCGGAAGGCCTGGGGATCGGCGACGTAGGCCAGGTACCACTCGTGGCGCAGGCGCTTGGGGAAGCGCGTCATGTCGATGGCGCCGAGACCCTGGCCGCGGTCGCCGCCGAAGGCGTGGCACTTGATGCAGCCGAGCCCCTTCGACCCGGCCAATTCGCGGCCGGCGTCGGTCACGGCCGCCGCGCCGTGGCCAGCGAGCGCGGGCAGCGGAGCCTCGGTGTGCGGGTCGGCGGCGAGGAGGGCCGCGAGCGGCCGGGCGACGTCCCCATGCCAGCGCGGCATGAGGGTGTGCATCGTGGCCCGGCGGTCGACGCCGCCGACGGCGAGCACCTCCTCGAGGAACTCCGGCCGCAGCTTGTCGCCGACGCCGTCGAGCGTGGGAGGGAGGCGCCCCTCGTCCCCCATCTCCGGCAGCGGACCGGTGAACAGCGCGTCGCGCGCGGCGTCGCGGAGGATCGGCTCCCCGTCGTCGTCGACCGCCGCCACCGCCGGCAGCACGCCGCCGCGGCCGTCGCGCGCGTGGCAGGCGGCGCAGTTGAGGGCGGCCAGCGCACGGCCGATGGCACGCTCGCGCGGGGGCGCCTCGCGGGCCTCCGGCGCGGCGAGGAAGCGCGTCGCGGCGACGATCGCCCGCCGCTGCTCCCCGTCGAGCGGGTAGTGGGGCAGGCCCGCCACCGGCTCGGCCGCGATGCAGCCGGCATTCGAGCCGGCGAGCGTCT
>CAISKG010000474.1 GCA_903885855.1 uncultured Planctomycetaceae bacterium | reverse complement strand
GAGCGCTGCGAGATCGCCGACTTCACCTACACCGGCGTGTCGGCGGGCTGGACCTGGGGCTACGGGGCCACCCCGTCGGCGCAGAGCGTCATCCGCGGCAACCACATTCACCACGTGGGCCAGGGGGTGCTCTCCGACCTCGCGGGTGTCTACACGCTCGGCGCGGCGCCGGGCGTCGTGGTGGCGGGCAACCGGATCCACGACGTCGCCGCGCACGACTATGGCGGCTGGGGGCTGTATGCCGACGAGGGCTCGACCGGCGTCGAGTTCCGCGGCAATCTCGTCCACGCCACCACCTCGGGCGGATTCCACCAGCACTACGGCCGCGACAACCTCGTCGAGAACAACGTCTTCGCCAGCGCCCGCGACTGGCAGCTCCAGCGCACGCGCGTCGAGGACCACGTCAGCTTCGCCTTCAACCGCAACGTCGTCTGGTGGCTCGGCGACGCGCCCCTGGCCGAGGGGGACTGGAGCACGCGGATCACCGCCCGCGACAACCTCTACTGGCACGGCGGCGCCCCGGTCGAGTTCCCCGACGGCAAGGATCTCGCCGCCCGCAGGGCCGCCGGCCTCGACCGCGGCTCGCGCGTCGCCGATCCGCTCTTCGCCGATCCCGCGGCGGGCGACTTCGACCTCCCCCCCGACTCCCCCGCCTTCGCGATGGGGTTCGAGCCGCTCGATCTCTCGAGCACCGGCCGCGTGACGCCGCGGGGGCTCTTTCCCGCCGCCGCGCCGGTGCCCTCCCCCTGGCCCGGGGCCGCGGGGGGGCCCTGAGACGCGGGGCGGCCGTCGTGGGCGGGGCTGCCCCGGCCGTCAGCGCCAGATCGCGGCGGGGGCCTGCACGGCGATCCCGGCGGCGGCGAGCGCCGCGCGGAGGGCGGCGGCGAAGGGGGCGGCCCCGGGCGTGTCGCCGTGGATGCAGGCCGTCTCGGGCGTGACCGCGACGCGCGTGCCGTCGATCGCCTCCACGGTGCCGTCGCGGAGCATGCCGAGGAGCCGCGCGGCGGCCGCCAGCGGATCGGTGACGAGGCTGCCGGGAATGCCGCGTGGGACGAGGTCGCCGGAGGCTTCGTAGGCCCGGTCGCAGAACACCTCCGAGACGGTCGCCAGCCCGCGGCGCGTCGCCTCCGCGATCAGGAGACCGCCGGAGCGGGCCACGACCAGGAGCGTGCCGTCGACGCCGGCGACGGCGTCGGCCACGGCCCCGGCGACGTCCGCATCGGCGGCGGCGAGGTGGTAGAGGGCGCCGTGCGGCTTGACGTGCGCGACCCGCGCGCCGGCCGCGGCGGCGATCTCCGCCAGCCGCTCGATCTGCTCCGCCACGGTGCGGCGGATCGCGGCGGCCGGGAGGCGCAAGGGGCGCCGCCCGAAACCCTCCCGGTCGGGAAACGACGGGTGCGCGCCGATGACGATCCCGCGCTCGAGCGCCGCGGCGACGGTGGCGCGCATCGAGGCCGCGTCGCCGGCGTGGCCGCCGCAGGCCACGTTCACGCTCGTGAGGTGCCTCATGAGGGCCGCGTCGCCGGGTGGGGGCGCGCCGCCGCCGTCCCACTCGCCGAGGTCGCCGTTGATGTCGATCCGCCGGCGGCCCCCCGTCATGGGCGCGTCCCCCAGGCGAGGCGGAAGCGGGCCAGATCCCCGCGACGGCTCCGCACCAGCGCCGCGGCCCCGGCGGCGTCGATCCACGCGAAGCGCACGGGCTCGCCCGGAGCGAGCTGCGCGAGTCGGGGCAGATCGGCGTGCGCGACGACGGCGATCCGGGCGTAGCCGCCGGTGACCGGGGCGTCGACGCCCACGACGATCGGCCGGCCGCCGGAGGGCACCTGGACCGTGCCGGGCACGAGGGCCTCCGAGAGGATGCCGTCCGGGCCGGCCAGCGGCGGGCCGTCGAGCCGCAGGCCGGTGCGGTCGGAATCGGCGCCGACGGTGAAGGTCGCGCTTCCCATCGCCTCGACGGCGGCGGCGGGGAAGCGGCCGACCTCGGGGCCGGGGAGGATGGCGAGCGTGACCGGCCCCGGCGGCGGGCCGCAGGGGGCGCG
>CAISKG010000473.1 GCA_903885855.1 uncultured Planctomycetaceae bacterium | reverse complement strand
GCCGTCAGCGGCATCGAGACCGACGCGGCGGTCGAGTACTCGACCGACGGCGGTGCGACGTGGAGCGGGCAGTTCGTCGCGGTCGAAGGGAAGAACACGGTCCAGGTCCGGCAGGTCGACGCCGCGGGCAATCCGTCGCAGGCGACGCCCTTCGCATTCACGCTCGACACCCAGGCGGCAACGCCGGCGGTGAGCCTGAAGCTCGACACGGGCGTGAGCGCGACCGACCTCCTCACGAGCGTGGGGGCGCTCGCCGTCAGCGGCGTCGAGACCGACGCGGCGGTCGAGTATTCGACCGACGGCGGGGCGACGTGGGCTGGCACGTTCACGGCGATCGAAGGGAAGAACACGGTCTAGGTCCGGCAGATCGACGCTGCGGGCAATCCGTCGCAGGCGGCGTCGATCGTCTTCACGCTCGATACGACTTCGCCCGACGCGCCGGGCGTGAGCCTGAAGCTCGACACCGGCGTGAGCGCGACCGACCTGCTCACGAGCGTGGGGGCGCTCGCCGTCTCCGGCATCGAGACCGACGCGGCGGTCGAGTACTCGATCGACGGCGGTGCGACGTGGAGCGGGCAGTTCGTCGCGGTCGAGGGCACGAACAAGGTCGAGGTCCGGCAGGTCGACGCCGCCGGTAATCCGTCGCCCGCGGCGTCCATCGTCTTCACGCTCGACACTACGGCGGCCGCGGCGCCGATCCCCGCGCTCATCAACGACACCGGCACCAGCGCGACGGACTGGGTGACCACCGACGGACGGATCACCCTGTCGGGCGTCGAGGCGGGGGCCGCGGTCGCCTACTCGATCGACGGCGGCGCGACGTGGAGCGACGCGTTCAACGCCGTTCCCGGCGAGCAGACGGTGCGCGTCCGCCAGATCGACCCGGCGGGCAACATCTCGCCGGCGGCGGAGTTCACCCTGACCCTCGTGGCGAAGGACATCGCCGCCCCCACCGTGGCCCTCACCAAGGACACCGGTTCGAGCAACATCGACAGGATCACGAACGTGGGCACGCTGGCGGTCGGCGGGCTCGTGAAGGGGGCGGTCGCCGAGTACTCGGTCGACGGGGGCGACACGTGGTCCCGGACGTTCACGGCCGTCGAGGGAGCCAACGATGTCCGCGTGCGGCAGGTCGATCTGGCCGGCAACATTTCCGCCGCGGCCTCGATTCTGTTCACGCTCGACACGGCCGTGGCCGCACCGACGCTCGCCCTCGGCACGGATACAGGCTCCAGCGCCACCGACGGGATCACGAGCAAGGGCGCGGTGGTGGTCGGGAATCTCGAGTCGAAGGCGACGGTGCAGTACTCCGTCACCAAGGGCGTGACCTGGGTGCCGACGTTCACGGCCGTGGAGGGGCTCAACAGCGTCCTCGTGCGGCAGGTCGACACGGCAGGCAACGTCTCCGCGGCCGCGGCGCTCGAATTCACGCTCGACACGAAGCTGCCGCTGGCTCCCACGGTGGCGCTGAAGAGCGACACCGGCACGAGCCTCACCGACAAGATCACCAACGTCGGCACGCTCTCGCTCGGCGCGGTCGAGGCGAGCGCCTTCGTCGAGTACTCGGCCGACGCCGGCGCGACGTGGTCGGACGCGTTCGCGGCCGCCGAGGGCGTCAACAACGTCCTCGTGCGGCAGCGCGACCTCGCCGGAAACGTGTCGGCGGCGACGAAGTTCGCCTTCACGCTCGACACCGTGGTCGGTGCCCCCGGCGTGACGCTGGCGAGCGACACCGGCGTGAGCGCCACCGACCGGGTCACGAGCAAGGGCACGCTCGCCGTCTCGGACCTCGAGAGCGGCGCCCGCGCGTCGTACTCCACGGACGGCGGCGTCACCTGGAAGACGACGTTCGCCGCGGTGCAGGGCAAGAACGCCGTGTGGGTGCGGCAGAGCGACGTCGCCGGGAACGTTTCGCCGTCGGTGACACTCGACTTCACCTTCGACACCGTCGCGCCGGTCACACCCGGAGCGCGGCTCATGAGCGACACCGGCACCTCGGCGGTGGACCGACGGTCGCGGGACGGCACGCTCGTCTTCACCGGCGTCGAGGCCACGGCCACGGCGTCGATCTCGATCGACGCGGGGGCGACGTGGATTTCCGGCGCCGCGATCCCCGACGGCAGTCATCCCTCCGTGCTGGTCCGCCAGATCGACCTCGCCGGCAACATCTCCGGCTCTGGCGACATGGGCGCCGTGTTCATCCGTTCGTCGCTGCCGGCACCAGGACTGACGCTCGCCAGCGACACCGGCGCGAGCCCCACCGACCGCGTCACGCGCGACGGGGCGGTCGTGCCGCTCGACGTGCAGCCGCAGACGGCGGTCCAGTATTCGACCGACGGCGGCAAGATCTGGGCCGTTTCCTTCAAGGCCCGCGAAGGCGCCAACTCCGTCCTCGTGCGGCAGAGCGACGATCTCGGCAACGTCGCCACCATCGACAAGGCCTACGAGTTCACGCTCGACACCGCCGCCGCCGCGCCGGTGGCGGCATTGGCCTCCGACAGCGGTGCGAGCGGGATCGATCTGATCACGAACACCGGCGCGATCGCCGCCTCGGGCCTGGAGACGGGGGCGACGGTCGAGTACTCCGCCGATCTCGGCAACACCTGGAAGGCCGCCTTCGCCGCGACGGAGGGCGCCAACAGCGTCGCGGTGCGGCAGATCGATCCGGCGGGCAACGTCTCGCCCGTGTCGAACACCGTGACCTTCGTGCTCGACACCCGCGGGGCGCGGGTGGTCTCGCGATCCCTCGAGACCGTGGTGGGGCAGTACCTCGACTCGCTCGACGTCACCTTCAGCGAGACGATGGGCCGGCTGCGGTCGCAGGACGTCTCCCTCGTCGGCCCCGGCGGGGCCCTCGCCGTGGGGACTCCGGTGCACCTCTCGGGCGCCACGTGGCGGGTGCCGTTCACGCCGCTTCCCGACGTCGGCTGGTACGAGTTCCGGATCCTCGTCGGGGCGCTCGACGTCGCGGGCAACGAACTCGATCAGGACGACGACGGCCTGCCCGGCGGCCCCTCCGACGCCTACGTGACGAGCCTCCAGGTGGCCGAGCCCGACAGGGCGCCGGAGGTGACGATCGTGCGCGACGGGCTGCGGATCAGCGGGTCGTTCCGCGATCCCGGTGCCGGCCAGACCTTCACGGCCACCTACGACGCCGGCGACGGCCTCGGGCCGCGGGAACTCGCGCTCGCCGCCGACGGGACCTTCGCCTTCGACCTCCCGGGGGCCGCGTTCGCGGACGTCGTCGTGGCGGTGACCGACAACCACGCCCAGACGGGCACGGCCACCGTCGCGCGGGCGGTGTCGGTGGTGCTGGCCGCCGGTGACGTCACCTTCACTGGCAGCGAGCTCGGCGACGCCCTCGTGCTCTCGACCGACGCCGACGGCTTCCTGCGCCACGATCTGCCGCTCGGCGGCGGGCTCACCAGCGCCATCGACATGGATTCCTCGACGCCCGGCGAGCAGAAGATCCTCGCCGCGGCCGCGGGCACCATCCTCGTCGAAGCCGGCGCCGGCGGCGACAGCGTCGACGCGTCGGCGCTCGGCCGCGGCGTGGAACTGCGCGGCGGCGCCGATGGCGACGTGCTCGTCGGCTCGACCGCGGCCGACACCATCGACGCGGGCGACGGCGACGACCAGATCGACGCAGGCCCGGGCGACGACGTCATCCACGCCGGCGTCGGATCCGACATCGTCGCCGGCGGCACCGGCGAGGACCGCGTCGAGGTGGTCGGCACGCCGGCCGTCGATGCGTTCGTGGTCACCGCCGCGGGATTCGCCCTCAACGGTCGGACGACGGCGCTGGCCGGCGTCGACTCGCTGCGCTACGGCACCGGTGGGGCGGCCGACGACGTCTCGCTCGCCCCCGGGCTGCCCTTCGTCGTGATCGTGTCCGGCATCGCCCCGACGGTGGAGATGCGCCGCGAGGGGGACGCGATCATCGGGCGCGTCACCGGGTCGTTCACCGACCCCGGCGACCGGCAGACGTGGAGCGCCTCGATCGATCCCGGCGACGGCCAGGGGGCCCGCGTGCTCTCGCTCGCGGCCGACAACACCTTCACCTACCAACTCCCCGACCGCCCCGTGATGGACATCTCCGTCCGCGTCACCGACGACGAGGGCAACACCGGAACGGCCACGGTCGAGGTGACCGGCGTCAACCGCTTCCTGCCGACGGGTGCGGGTGACTGGGGCGATCCGGCGAACTGGTCGCTGGGACACGTGCCGCTCGCCGGGGGCGACGAGCTGACCTGGATTCCCTCCGGCGCCACGGCGCGGATCACGGGCGACACGACGGTGGGCCCGCTGCGCGCCCGCGGGGCGCTCGAGTTCCTCTCCGGGACGGCGACGTTCGTCTCCGACACGATCGTCGCCGGCATCTTCCGGGCCTCGCCCGGGACCTCGCTCGAGGCCTCCGGCGACGGGGCGTCGCTGGTGACGACCGGCACGGCGGTCATCGACGGGGTGGCGCTCCGCGCCGCGGCCGGGGCTCGGATCAGCCTCGGCGGGGCGGGCGCCGCGGAGGCGGGCCCGACGGCGCGGGAGTGGATCGCCGACGGAGAGGGGAGCGTCCTGGAGCTGCCGGGGCTGGTCACGCTGCGGGGCACGATCGGCCCCGATGCCGGCGTGCTGTCGATTCGCGCCTCGGCGGGCGGGCGGCTGACCCTCGGCAAGCTCGAGACGGTGGTCGAGGGGAGCCTCGACGTCGGTGCGACGGGCTCTGGGTCGCTCGTCGAGGCACCGACGCTCGTCTCCTGGAGTTCGGGCGGCGCCGTGGGCACGCTCGGCGCGACCGGCGGCGGCAGCGTGTCGTTCGGCGCGGCCTCGCCGACCCTCGCGGGCGTGACGGTCATGGCGGGCGCCGCCGGAGCGTTGGCCGCCGGGGAGTTGCGGCTCGGCGCCGGCGCGCTGCTCACGGGCACCGGCTTCGCCCCCTCGATCCTCAACGTGGGGGGCCTGGTGCGGCCGGCCGGCACGACGATCGGCACGCTCACGATCAGCGGGGCGTTCACGCAGGAGTCGGGCGGCGTCCTCGAGCTCGACATCGACGGCCTCGACTTCCACGACCGCGTGGCCGTGACCGGCAACGCGTCGGTCGGCGGCACGGTGCGCGTCGTGAATCTCGGCGATCCCACGGTGGCCATCGGCGACAGCTTCGACGTCGTGTCGTTCGCCGCCACCGACGGCGCGCTCCCGACGCTCGAGAACGGGTCGTTCACCGCGGAGGGCGGGTCGCTCGTCGCCCGGCCGATCGCCTCCGGTGCGGGGCTGGCGCTGTGCTTCCCGATCGTGGTCGCCCTGACGAGCGACACCACCACGGTGAAGCAGGCGCTCGAAAGCGCCGTCACCTCGGCCTCGCTCCTCGGCGGCACGGTCGCGATCGCCCTCGACACCTCGGGGCTCACCACGGAGACGAAGGAGATCGAGCTCGAATCGTTCCCCTCCGTGGCCGGGAGCACCGCGACGATCGTCTTCGCCGGCCCCGGTGCCGGCGAGTTGACGCTCAAGGGCAACGGCGGGCCGGCGCTCGAGGTGGGCTCCGGTTCGTCCGCGGCGATCTCCGGGGTGACGCTGTCCGGCTTCGGAACCACCGGCGACGCCCTCTCCAACGCCGGCACGCTGTCGCTGGTGAATTGCACGATCGACGCCGGCTCGGGCGGCTCGAAGATCACCAACAGCGGCACGCTCTACATGACCGGCGGCGAGATCGACGAGATCGTGACGACGGCGCCCGCTTCCGGCGGCGGCGGCGGGCCGTCGATATCGTCGATGGGCATCGCCAGCGTCGGGGACGACGGCGGCATCACCGATGCGGGCGGCTTCACCGGCAAGACGAAGATCATCCTCTCCAAGGCCACGCTCCGGGGTGCGATCCAGGCCACCGTGCCCACCGAGATCGCCGTCACCGACGACGCGGTCGTCAAGGACATCATCAGTTCGGTCGGTGCGGCCGGCGGCTTCACGGGGAAGACGAAGATCGTCCTCTCCAAGGCGACGCTGACCGGGAAGATCGCCACCGACAGCACCGCCGAGATCACGCTCGCCGACGGCGCGACCGTCAACGACATCGTGAACCGGATCTCCGACGCCGGCGGCTTCACTGGGAAGACGAAGATCGTCCTCTCCAAGGCGACGCTGTCGGGGAAGATCCAGACCAACGCCCCCGTCGACATCACCCTCGACGAGGGGAGCCGTCTCAACGACATCGTCAACACGATCGACACCACGATCAGCGCGGCCGGCGGCTTCACCGGCAAGACGAAGATCGTCCTCTCCAAGGCCACGCTGTCCGGCTCCATCTCCACCAACGCCCCGGTCGACCTCACGCTCGACCAGGGCAGCACCGCCGGGTCGATCCTCAACGCCATCGACTCGGCCGGCGGGTTCACGGGGCAGACGAAGATCGTCCTCTCCAAGGCGACGCTGTCGGGGAGGATCGAGACAAACGCCCCCGCCGAGATCACCCTGGGCGAGGAGAGCTCGGTCGCCGGCGTCCTCAACGCCATCGACTCCGCCGGCGGCTTCACGGGGATGACGAAGATCAATCTCTCGAAGGCCACGCTCACCGGCGGCATCGTCACCACGATGCCGGCCGAGATCACCGTCGGCGACGGGAGCCGCGTGGACGAGATCATCAACGCCATCGGCTCGGCCGGCGGCTTCACGGGGAAGACGAAGATCGTCCTCTCCAAGGCCACCCTCACCGGGGGCATCGCCACCAATGCCCCGGTCGACCTCACGCTCGGGGAGGATGCGGCGGTCGACGGCGACATCGTCAACACGCTCTCCGCGGCCGGCGGCTTCACCGGCAAGACGAAGATCGTCCTCTCCAAGGCCACCCTCGGCGGCAGCATCCTCACCAGCTCGCCCGCCGACATCGAGATCGGCCTGGGGGGCGTGGTCGGCGGCGGCATCGTCAACGGCGTCAGCGAGTCGGCCGCCGCGGCCATCAAGAGCGCCGGCGGCTTCACGGGGACCACGAAGATCGTCCTCTCCAAGGCCACCCTCGGGGGCGGCATCTCCACCAACGTGCCGGTGGAGATCGCCCTCGACGAGGATGCGGCCGTGCACGGCGACATCCTCAGCCGCATCGACGCCAAGGTGGTCGCCGCCGGCGGCTTCACCGGGAAGACGAAGATCGTCCTCTCCAAGGCGACCCTCGGCGGCAGCGTCTACGCCATCGCCCCCACCGACGTCGAGGTGGGGGGCGGCAGCGAGCTGGTGGGCATCGTCAACGCCATCGAGTCGGCCGGCGGTTTCACCGGCAAGACGAAGATCGTCCTCTCCAAGGCCACGCTCTCCGGCGACATCACCTCCAACGCCCCGGCGGAGATCGCGCTCGGCGAGGGCAGCAACGTCGCCGGCGACGTGATCAACGCCATCGACTCGGCCGGCGGCTTCACGGGGAAGACGAAGATCGTCCTCTCGAAGGCCACGCTCGGCGGCGGCATCTACACCAGCGCCGAGGCCGACATCGAGGTGGGCGAGGGAAGCCTCGCCAAGGAGGTGATCAACGCCATCGACTCGGCCGGCGGCTTCACGGGCAAGACGAAGATCGTCCTCTCCAAGGCCACCCTCATCGGTGACGTGCAGACCAACGCCCCGGCCGACATCACCCTCTCCGACGACTCCCGCCTGGGGAGCGTGGTGTACGGCGTCACCGAGGCGGTGGCGAAGGCCTCCGCCGCCGGCGGCTTCACGGGGAAGACGAAGATCGTCCTCTCCAAGGCCACGCTCTCCGGCGGCGTCTCCGCCAACGTGCCGCTGGACATCGCGCTCGAGAACGGG
>CAISKG010000472.1 GCA_903885855.1 uncultured Planctomycetaceae bacterium | reverse complement strand
GGTGCTCGCCGAGATCGAGGGGGGGGCGTTCGCCGCGGCGCTGCAGGAGGAGTACGCCAGCGGCTACCCCTGCCGGCCCTTCCTCGACAAGGTCGTGGGCGACGACGACGTGATCAGCCGCACCGAGCGCGACTACCGGGCGATGTGAGCCCGCGGCGATCGGCCCCGCAGCCCCGGTCCCGGTCTCAGGCGGGAGGGAGCGGCGGCAGGCCGGCGCGGCGTCTGGCCTCGGCGACGATCTCGACCGTCCGCGAGGCGCCGAACCGATCCGCCCCCGCGGCACGGAGCCGGAGGAGCGTGTCGAGGTCGCGGATGCCGCCGGACGCCTTCACGCCCACGCGCGGCGGGCAGGCGGCGCGCAACAGGGCCACGTCGGCCTCCGTGGCCCCGCCGGCGGCGAACCCCGTCGACGTCTTCACCCAGTCCGCGCCGGCGTCGGTGCACAGGCCGCAGAGCGTCCGCTTGGCGGCGTCGTCGAGGTGGCAGTTTTCGAAGATCACCTTGAGCCGTCCGCCGCCGGCGTGCGTGGCGTCGACGAGGGCCAGGATCTCGTCGCGCACCGCCCCCCACGCCCCGTCGCGGACCCACGATTGGTTGACGACGACGTCGAGTTCCACGGCGCCGTCGGCCAGGGCCCGCGCGCTCTCGGCGAGCTTGACCGCGGTGGCGTTCGAGCCGTGCGGGAAACCGATCGTGGTGCTCGGCCGGACGGGTGAACCGGCGAGGATCTCCGCCGCCAGCCCCACCGCCCAGGGGACGATGCACACGCTCGCCGTCCCGCACGCGCGCGCCATCCGGCAGCCCGCCTCGAGCTCGGCCGCCCCGAGCCTGGGATCGAGGAGCGCGTGGTCGATGGCGCCGACGATCGCGGCGCACTCCGCCGCGGAAAGGGGGGCCGGACCGTTCACGTCGCCCTCCCGTCGCGCCGCGCGAGGAAACCGCGCAGGAAGTCGTGCGACTGCACGAGCGCCGCATGCCGCGAGGCGAGCGAATCCTCGTAGGCCCGGTCCTCCACCTCGACGCACACCGGGCCGCGGTAGCCGATCTCACCGAGCGTGGCGAAGAACCGCCCCCAGGGCACGTCGCCGAGGCCGGGCAGCTTGGGCACGTGGTACTCCAGCGGCGTGGCGAGGATCCCCACGTCGTCGAGGCGGTCGCGGTCGACCCGCACGTCCTTGGCGTGGACGTGGACGATCCGGTCGGCGAACTCGACGAGCGGCCGCACCGGATCCATGCACTGCCAGACCATGTGCGAGGGATCGTAATTGAGACCGAGGGCGGGGCTCGCGATGTCGGCGAACATCCGCCGCCAGATGCGCGGGCTCGTGGCCAGGTTCTTGCCGCCGGGCCATTCGTCCCGGGTGAACGACATGGGGCAGTTCTCGATCCCGATCCGCACCCCCTCGTCCTCCGCGAGGCGCACCAGGGGCCGCCACGTCTCGAGGAACCGCGGCCAGTTGTCGTCCACGGAGCGGGTGTGGTCGCGGCCGATGAAGGTGTTCATCCGCCCCACGCCGAGCCGGGCGGCGGCGCGGATCACCGTGCCCACGTGCTCCGCCGCCAGGCGGGCTTCGGCCGCGTCGGCGGCGAGGGGATTGGGGTAGTAGCCGAGCCCCGAGATGGCCACGCCGCTGTCGGCGGCGAGCGAGCGGATCCGGTCGACCTCGCCCGGCCCGAGCCGGTTCACGTCGACGTGCGTCACGCCGGCGTAGCGGCGCTCGGCGGCCGACGGGGGCCAGCACATCAGCTCGACGCACTCGTAGCCGATCCCCCGCGCGGCCTCGAACACCTGCTCGAGCGAGCGCTCGGGAAGGATGGCGCTCACGAATCCCAGTTGCATGGCGAAGCCCCTGCGCCCGCCTCCCGGAGACCGTCCGGGCCCGGCGTGGGAGCGTTATACCTACCGGCGACCAACCCGGTCACCCGCAGATCGCCCTCCTTGCCCGACCTTCGCATCCTGCCGCGACGTGGGCGTGCGTGGGACCACCGCGGCGCGGCCGTCGCGACCCATCGGCGGCCAGCGGCGTAGTATTCCCGGGAGCGGGGAGACCGCTTCCGGGGCACGCCGTCAAGGAGGACTCGCCATGGACCCGCACTTCACCGAATACCTCGCCGCCATCGCCGGCATGCACGACATCTACGGGGAAACCGGGGACGACCGTCCCAGCGAGTTCCACGAAGTGTCCGCCGAGGCGACGACCTTCGTGGTCGCCCCCGCCGACGGGTCGCCGGCCCGGACGGCACTCGCGACCTGGACCGAGCCGTCGGAGGAATTCGCCGGCTCCGGCATCTGGACGATCTGAATCCCCCGCGCCGCCAGCGGCGGTGCCGGTCGCCCCGTCCGGACCGGAGCCTCGCGGCCCCGGCCCGGACAGAGGCGCACCTTCGGGGTCACTCGCTGTCCATCACCGTCTCGCCGCCGGCCTTGGTGATCATCGCACAGAACACCTGCAGGGCGATGTCCTGCGAGAGGAACCGCGTCGAGCCGTCGCACAACACCGCCGTCGAGCCGGTGGGGTGGAACGAGTAGACCTCGCCGTCGTTGGTGGCGTTCATGGGGACGCCGGCGTTGGGGGCGGCCTTGGGGCTCTTGAGGCCGCTGGCGATCATCGGATCGAGCTTGAAGGGGCCGAGGCTGTCGGCCCAGCCCACGCACTGGTTCACGGTGCCGATCTCGCGCACCTTCGACCGCCACACCGTGGGCCGGCCCGCGCACTCGACGACCAGGAACGTCTTCGAGGTGCCGTCCATGACGTCGCGGATGCGGGTGACGCGATCCTTCACCAGGGCGCCGTCGCCGATCGTGCCGGACGCGTAGGGATCGGGGGAGAGGACGTTCTTCTTCACGCCGGTGCACACCTCGTAATCGCTCGTCGCCAGCGGCAGCGCGCCGAGCGCCCCGCGGGCGCTGTCGGAGTCGGGGGACACGGGCACGTTGACGATCGGGTCCGGCGCGGGCGTCGACGGGCAGACGTAGACCGGCACCTTCCGCATCCCGATACCGAGATTGCTGTCGGGGGGCACGGTGAGCGCGGGATCGACGGCGGCGCCGGCGTTGCTCGTGGCGTCGTACCAGTTCTTGTCCCACTTGTAGGCGGCGGAGATGTTGCCCTCCTCCATGAAGGGCATCACCTGGATGCGCCACGAGTGCTCCTTGCCGGCCGGGTTGCCCTCGGGCTTCGGCACGGCGGTGGCCGAGGCGACCGTGAAGCAGGCCGCGGGGAAATAGCGACGGGCGTCGTGGGCGTTGGTGAACGCCAGGCCGATCTGCCTGACGTTGCTCATGCAGTTGGTGCGCCGGGCCGCCTCGCGGGCCGCCTGCACGGCCGGGAGGAGGAGACCGACGAGGGTCCCGATGATGGCGATGACGACGAGCAACTCGACGAGCGTGAACGCCCGCCGGCCCGCGACGCGCGTCGTGCGCGCCGAGTCGAACCTCATGTCCGAACCACGAATCCTCATGGCACTCTCCTGATGACGTTGGGAGCCGGCGGTGCGGACGGTGCGTCGGGTCGCCACGCGGCGGATTCCAGGTTCGCTCCGTCCCCAGGGGGAGAATCGACGACGACCATGAGGGAATCGCGAGGGCTTCGTGAGAATCGTGTGAGCGAGCCGGCTCGGGGCCCAATCGAATCCTCGTCATGTTTTTCCCGGGCTTCTCGCCCCCGCGGGGCGCGGCTCTCACGATTCCCTCACATTCCGCCGCGAGGATTCGCGCTCCCCTCCCGAGGACGCACCGATGCCACGCCCGCGCTCGTTCCTCCCCGCCGTGGCGGCATCCGCCGCCTGGCTGGCCGGCCTGCCGGCCGGCGCCCTGCCGCCGCCGACGATCGAGTCGGTCGCGGTCCTCGCCGAGCGTCCCCTCCCGGTGCCGGAGGGGGCCGCGGGCGGCTTCCGCCTCGGCGGCATCAGTGATCTGGCGGCGGCCGGATCCGGCGCGGACGTCGCGCTGTGGGGCATCACCGACCGCGGTCCCAACGGCAGCGTGACGGAGCCTGCCCGCGACGGGGCCGCCCCGCGGGTGCGCCGCACGCTCCCCCTGCCCGGCTTCGCGCCGCTGCTGGTGCGTTTCGCCCCGGCCGCGCCGGGCACGGGAGGGGCGCTCGAGGTGGCGGAGACGATCGCGCTGTCGGCGCCGGACGGCGATCCCGCCTCGGGCCGGCCGACGCTCGTCGATCCTCTCGCGCCAAGCCGATCGTCGATCCGGTCTCGCTCGAGCCGGTGGCGATCGACCCCGACGGGTTCGACACCGAAGGGCTCGCCGCGCTCGCCGACGGCCGCTTCTGGATCGCCGAGGAGTACGTGCCGTCGCTGGCGGAGGTCGGGGCCGACGGCAGACTGCGCCGCCGGATCGTGCCGGCGGGCGTCGTGCTCGAGGGGGCGTCGTGCCCCGTCGAGGACAGCCTCCCGGCCGACTTCGTGCAGCGGCGCGAGAACCGCGGCTTCGAGGCGCTGGCCGTCGCCCCCGACGGCACGCGGCTGTACGCCTTCCTGCAGAGCCCGCTGGCAGATCCCCCGCCGGCCGCCGACGCGCCGGCCGAACCCTCGATCGGCGTGCCGCTGGTGGTGGTCGATCCCGTCTCCGGCCGGACGCTCGCCGAGCATCTCTACCCGCTCGGCGATCCCGACTCCGACGCCTGCCGCTGGTGCATCGCGGCGGCCGACGGGAAGGTGTCGGCGATCGCCGCCGCCGGCCCCCGCGCGCTGCTGGTCCTCGAGCAATCCGACACCGAGAGCCGCCTCTACAGGGTCGAGATCCCCGAGCGTTCCGCGCCGGGCCGCACACCCCTCGGCAAGACGCTCGTCGCCGATCTGGCCCCCCTCGCCGCGGCGTTCCAGGCCGACGTCGTCCCCGGGTCGACCGCGGCCCCCGCCAGGCTCTCGGAGCTGAAGTTCGAGGGGATGACGCTCCTCGGCCCCGACCGGGTGGCGCTGGTCAACGACAACGATTTCGACATCGCCGCCGACGGCGGCGGCCCCGCGGTGCCGGCGGCGCGGCGCAGCTGCCTGTGGATCCTGCGCCTCCCCGCGCCCCTCCCCTGACGGCCCGGGGCGGCGCCGCGGGCCCGGTCAGCGGCGCACTTCGGAGATCGACTCGATCTTCCCGTCGCGCAGGCGGACGATCCGCCGCGCACGCTCGGCGATGTCGTTCTCGTGGGTCACCATCACGATCGTCCGCCCGGCACGGTTGAGGGCCTCGAGGAGATCCATGATCTCGTGGCTGGTGGCGGTGTCGAGATTGCCCGTCGGCTCGTCGGCCAGGATGACGTGCGGATTGTTGACCAGCGCCCGAGCGATGGCGACGCGCTGCTGCTGGCCGCCGGAGAGCTCCGTGGGGCGGTGGCCGAGGCGCTGCGCGAGCCCGACCAGCTCCGCCAACTTCCGGCAGCGCTCGGGCCCGTCGGGCATCGGCGGATACTGGTAGGACAGCGGCACCTCGATGTTCTCCACCACCGAGAGCTGCTGGATGAGGTTGTACGACTGGAAGATGAATCCCAGATACCGGCCGCGGATCCGCGACAGCGTCTCGTCGTCCATCGCGGCCACGTCCTGGCCGGCGAGGATGTACTGCCCCTTGGTGGGACGGTCGAGACAGCCGAGGACGTTGAGCAGGGTGCTCTTGCCCGACCCCGACGAGCCCATGATGGCGACGTAGTCGCCGCGGCGGAAATCGATCGACACGCCGTCGAGGGCGCGCACCTGGTGGCCGCCGAGGGAATAGATCTTGGAGACGTCGCGCACCGCCGCGACCACGTCGCCGCCTTCCGCCACGTTCACCATCCCGCACCTCCTCCACGCCGGCGAGCCCGGCGCCGCCGGCTCACTCGTGCCGCAGGGCCTCGATCGGATCCATGTTGGCCGCCCGACGGGCGGGATAGATGCCGAACACGATCCCCACCCCGACCGAGATCGCGAACGCGGCGATGATCGACCAGGGGGCGATCCGCGGCTCGATGTTGCGGATGTTCGGCGGCAGCGTCGCCCACACCTGCGGGAAGAAGGCCTGCACGCCCGCGCGGAAGGCCGTCACCGTGGGGCCGCAGAGGAAGCCCGCCAGCACGCCGAGCAACCCGCCGGTGCCGGAGAGGACCACCGTCTCCCAGAGGAACTGCTGCACGATCTCCCCCTTGGTGGCCCCCAGGGCGCGGCGGATGCCGATCTCGCGCGTCCGCTCGGTGACGGTGGCGAGCATGATGTTCATGATCCCGATGCCCCCCACCAAGAGCGAGATGCCGGCGATGAGGAGCAGGAGCACGTTGAACATCGCGCGCAGCGTCTCGGCCTGCTCGAGCAGTTCCTTGGGGACGACGACGGCGTAGTCGACCTGCTTGTGGTACCGCTGCAGGAGCGAGCGGATGATGTCGGCCGTGGCGTCGACCTGGTTCATGTCGTCCACCACGGCGGTGACCTGCGTGAGCTCCACGGTCTCGGACTGGAACGATCCCGCCCGCATCGTCGCCACCCGGTCGCCGATGCGGGCGCGGAACGTGCTGAGCGGGATGTAGACGTCGCGGTCGTACTGCCGAGCGTCGAGGCTGCCGCCGATCGCCGCCGCGGCCGAGCGCTCCGCGGCGATGCCCACCACGACGTAGAACTCCGTGCCGATCTGCACGGATCGCTCGAGGGGATCCTCGATCGGGAAGAGCTTCTCGGCGACCTCGTGGGCCAGCACCACGACGTTGTCGTAGGTCTGCATGTCGATCTCGGAGAGCGCCCGGCCGCGGGCGATCGACAGGCGGTTCATGCCGAAGTATTCCGGCGTGCAGGCGATCACCTGACCGTCGATGGCCTGCTCGCGGTAGCGCACCTCCCGGCTGATCTCGCGCATCGGCACGGCGCGCTGGATCGTGGGGATGTTGGTGACGATGCGCTCGTAGTCGTCGCGGAGGAGTCCGTAGGCGATCCCCATCCGGAATCCACCGCCGCTGTTCTGGCTCGACTCCTCGGCAGGCTTGATGCTGCGCACGATGATGCTCGTGGCACCGAGATCCTTGATCTGCTGCTGGGCCTGCCAGCTCACCCCCTCCCCCAGCGCCACGAGCCAGATCACGGCCGTGACGCCGATGAGGATGCCGAGCACGGCCAGCGCCGAGCGCAGCTTGTGGAGCAGCAGGCTGCGGAAGCCGAGGCGGAGCTGCTGGAAGAGTTTCAACGCCGTTCTCCCGCGCGCAGGCGGGGATCCCGCCGGACCATGGAGGTCGTCATCGCCTGTGGCCCCGCACCATCAGCCCCGCGGAGGGCCACCGGCGCCGCGACCGCCGCCCGGAGCACCGCCGCCCGGAGCACCGCCGCCCGGAGCACCGCCGCCCGGAGCACCGCCGCCCGGAGCACCGCCG
>CAISKG010000471.1 GCA_903885855.1 uncultured Planctomycetaceae bacterium | reverse complement strand
TCTATGGCCCTTGGCCGGCGCCGCGGCGGGCGCGGTGGCGGGGGGCGCCGCGATCTCGCCGCGCACCTCGCGGATCACGCCGCGCGCCGCCACCAGCACGGCGACCAGCGCGGCGGCGGCGCCGCACAACCACGCGCCGGGCCCCACCACGGCGGTCTCGATGCGATCGGCGCCCGGCAGCGCGCCCACGTCGATCCAGGGCATCGCCGCCGCCGCGCCGAGACAGCCCAGCGCGAGCGTCCACCAGGCCGCGGGGCCGAGACGCCCGTGGAGCGGCAGCGTCGTCCAGCACACCGCCACCAGCAGGCCCGCGGCCGCGACGGCGACCCACCATCCGGCCCCTGCGGGCCCGAGGACGATGCCGGTGGCGTCGGTCAGGATCGCCGCCACGATCCGCCCCAGCGGCCAGCGCCCGGCGGCGGCCCCGGCGGCGAGCAGCAGGGCCAGGAGGAGCCAGGCTCGGGCGCGGCCATGGCGACCGTCGCGCCGGTGCCGCCGCATGCCGCGGACCGACATCGAGAGCGCCGCGGCCGCGAGCAGGAACATCTCGGCGAGCCACCCGGCCACGAGCGCAGCTCGCGGGTCGAACGCCTCGCGCAGTGCCGCGATGCTCCGCGCGAAGCGCGGCCCCGCCCATCCCGCGAGGGCGTCGAACGCTCCCGGCACGGCGCCCAGCGCGAGCGTGCCCGCGACGGCCAGCACGATCGACGCCACGGCCAGCGCCAGCATCGGGAAACGCGTGGGTACCAGCGTGGCGAGTGCCGCCTGCTGCTCGGGGCGGGCTGCCGGGGCGTAGTCGAAGGGGCGGCGCGGCGCGCGGGGGGGCGCGGCGGGGCGGCGGCCCCAGGAAAGACGGCGGCGCGGCTCGGCCGCCGTGGTGGCGGGGTGGGCGGACATGGCGGGTGGCGGAGAATCCATCCTCGGGCGGGGCCCGGGGGCCCCGTCGCGTCGCGGGAGGCTTCCTGCCGATCCCGTGGGCGACGCTGGCAGGTTGTTCGGCGTGCCGGTCGGGGGAGATTCACTGCCGCGCGGGGCGCCGTCGTGCCGTGCACCGAAGGCAGCACCCGCAGGATCGTCACCGGCCCGCACCCCGACGGAATCGGCACGCTCGACGCCCGCCGACGGCCCGCGCGGCGGTGCGTGGCCGGTTTGCCGCTGCCCGGAGGGTCGGCTACCATGCCCGCCGACGTCCGCCCGTGCCGACGCGTTCGGTGCCGGCCGTCGGGGCCCGTGTCGCGCCCGCCCGCCGGCCCGCTCCGATCTTCCCGCGGTCCGATCCACTGGAGTCTCCCATGGCCTTTTCCCTCCCCCCCCTCCCCTACGCCTTCGACGCGCTCGAGCCCTTCATCGATGCCCGCACGATGGAGATCCACCACGACAAGCACCACGCCACCTACGTGACGAACCTCAACAAGGCGCTCGAGGGCAACGCCCTGGCCGACCTGCCGATCGAGAAGCTGATCGCCGATCTGGAGAAGGTGCCGGAGGGCGCGCGGACGGCGGTGCGGAACAACGGCGGCGGCCACGCCAACCACACGCTGTTCTGGGAGTCGCTCGCCAAGGGCAAGGGGGGCGAGCCCGCCGGTCATCTCGGCGAGGCGATCCGGAGCGTGTTCGGCGGGTTCGACAAGTTCAAGGAGGAGTTCACCAAGGCGGCCCTGGGCCGGTTCGGCAGCGGCTGGGCCTGGCTGTCGGTCGATCCCAAGGGCAAGGTGCTCATCGAGAGCACGGCCAACCAGGACAGCCCGATCATGCACGGCAACACGCCGCTGTTCGGCCTCGACGTCTGGGAGCACGCCTACTACCTGCTCTACCAGAACCGCCGGGCCGACTACGTGAACGCCGCGTACAACGTCATCGACTGGGACGCGGTCGGGAAGCGCTTCGCGGCCGCCACGAAGTAGCCCCCCGTCTCCCCACCCGCCGTCGTTCTCCCCGACGCCCCGTCCTCCCCGGACGGGGCGTCGGCGTTTCCCCGTCCCCCTCGGAGCGGCGGCTTTCGCACGCCGCCGCCCCGCCGGGCCCGAGGTGGCGTTGACTCCGGCCCGGCCGTCCCCCTATCTCCCCCGCGAGCGCCTCCGCGACGGCGCCTTTTTCGCCGGGAGATCACACATGCCGCGGTCGATCCTGACGCGCGTCCGCATCCTCGTCGGCGTGGCCGGGGGACGTCGCCCCGTGCGCCGCGCCCGTGCCGGCGTCATGCTGATGGCCCTCGTGGCGCTGCCGCTGGCCGGTGGATGCCGCGGCGGCGTCCGCAACCTCACCGCGCCGAAATGGCCCACGCTCGGCGCCGCCAAGAGCCCCCCTGCCGCCGCCGATCTCGCCGCCGCGCCGGCGACCGGGCCGATCCCGAAGCCGGCCAGCGCCGCGACTCCCTATGCGACGAGCAACGCCGGCGGCGACAGCGCGGCGGCCGCCATGAATCAGGGCGTGGTGCAGACCGCCGGCATCGATCCCCCCGTGGTCACCTACGGCGTCACCCCGCCGCCGGCCGCGCTCGATGCGGCGCCACCAGCCCCGATGGAGAGCGTGGCGGCGACGCCGATCGCGCCCCAGGTGGGCCGCTACAGCGAACTCCCCGCCCCGCCGCCGGCGGCCGATGCGCCCGTGGCCGCGGGCATCCCGCCCGCCGTGCCCGAGCATCCCGCGACCGCTCCCGTGGCCGCCGCG
>CAISKG010000470.1 GCA_903885855.1 uncultured Planctomycetaceae bacterium | reverse complement strand
GGGGGCGGTTTAGAAGGGCGACATGCCCATGGTGAGCTTGAAGCTCATGGCGGGGGCGGTGAGGAGGATGACGAGCCGGCCACCGACGCCGACGCCACCCGCTACACTGACGGCACCGACGCCGACGGCGGGGATCTGGAGGAGGAGTACGCCTCCCGGCCGCTGTCCAAGGCGGAGAAGAAACGCCTCCGGAAACTCGCCCGCTCCGGGACGGCCGCCTGATCGGCCCGTGGGCGCGGTGCCGTCCTCCGCCCCGCGGGGCCGCCCGCGGCCGTGATCCCCCCGTCCCGCACCGGAGCCGCGCGAGCGCATGACCGTCCGCACCCGCTTCGCCCCCAGCCCCACCGGCTACCTCCACATCGGCGGGGTGCGCACGGCGCTGTTCAACTGGCTCTTCGCCCGCAAGCACGGCGGCACCTTCATCCTGCGGATCGACGACACCGACGCCGGCCGCAACGTGGAGGAGGCGCTGGCGCCGATCCTCTCCGGCCTGCGCTGGCTGGGCATCGACTGGGACGAGGGCCCGGAGGTGGGCGGGCCCTGCGCTCCCTACTTCCAGTCGGAGCGTGCCGCCGGCCACCGGGCCGCGGCGGAGCGGCTGCTGGCGGGCGGCCACGCCTACCGCGACTACGCCCGCCCCGAGGAGCTCGACGAGGAGCGCAAGGCCGCCCAGGCCGCGGGCCGCCCCTTCCTCTACAGTCGCCGCTTCGCCGCCTTCACGCCGGACGACGCGGCCCGCTTCGAGGCGGAGGGCCGGCAGGGGGTGGTGCGGCTGAAGATGCCGCGCGAGGGGACGCTCGTCATCGACGACGCGGTGCGCGGCCGGGTGGAATTCGCCTGGGACCGCGAGCAGGACCACGTCGTCCAGCGGGCCGACGGCTCCTGCCTCTACCACCTCGCGAGCGTCGTCGACGACCACGACTTCCGGATCAGCCACGTGATCCGCGCGGAGGAGCACCTCTCCAACACCCCCCGGCAGGCGTTCATCGCCATGGCGCTGGGCTACCCGCTCCCGGCCTACGCCCACCTCCCGCTGGTGGCCGAGCCGGGGAGCCGGACGAAGCTCTCCAAGCGGAAGCTCGCCCAGTACCTCAAGAACCCCGACTTCCGCCAGGTGGCCGAGCACGGCACGCGCATCGCCGAGCGCATCGGGCTGGCCCCCGAGGCCGACACCTTCAACCCGGTGATCGTCGACTTCTACCGCGAGGTGGGCTACCTCCCGTGGGCGATCGACAACGCGATGGCGCTCTTGGGGTGGTCGTACGACGACAAGACCGAGTTCTTCTCGCGCGACGAGCTCGTGGCGGCCTTCACCCTCGAGCGCATCAACTCCTCGCCGGCGAGTTTCGACCCCAAGAAACTCTGGAGCGTGCAGGATCATTACATGCACGCGCTGCCGGTCGACGACAAGCTCGCGCTGATGCTCCCCTTCCTGGTCAAGGCCGGCCTCGTGGACGCCCCCGCCACGCCCGGGCAGACGGCGATCGTGCGCCGGGTCATCGAGGCCTCGGGGGATCGCCTCAAGGTGGCCGGCGACATCCTCGCCTACGCCGACTTCTTCCTCGTCGAGGAGCCGCCGATGGATCCCAAGGCGGTGGAGCAGAAGCTCGCCAAGCCGGGCGTGGCGGGACTGCTCGGCCGCTACGCCGACGCGATCCGGGGGGTGGCGTCGTTCGAGCCGGGCCCGCTCGAGGAGGCGACGAAGGCCTTCGCCGCCGCGGAGGGGATCAAGCTCGGCGATCTCGTCCATCCCGTGCGCGTCGCGCTCAGCGGCCGGACGGTCGGCCCGGGCCTGTACGACTGCCTGGCGATCCTGGGCGCGCCGCGGGCGCTCGAGCGCCTCGAGCGCGCCCGGGCGCAGGCCGGCTGAGCCCCGCCCGGCGCCCCCGGCAGCCCGCCGGGTGGAGCCGGAAGCGGCCGCGGCGGGCCCCACTGGCCGAGTCGACCGCTTTGCGGTTGGATGGTGGCCGATCCCGACGCGGGCAGGTGCCCCGTTCCACGACCCGACGGCGGAAGCCGCCGCCCCACACCCCCGGAGCGTTTCCCATGCCCCTCCTCGTCGTCGGCAGCGTCGCACTCGACTGCGTCGAGACCACCACCGACCGGCGCGACGACGTGCTCGGCGGTTCGGCCGTCTATTTCTCCTGGGCGGCGCGGTTCTTCTCGCCGGTGCGCATGATCGGCGCGGTGGGGGAGGATTGGCCGGCGGCCCACACCCGGCGCCTCGAGGACCGCGGCATCGACACCGCCGGCCTGCAGACGATCCCCGGCGGCAAGACCTTCCGGTGGCGGGGCCGCTACCTCCCCAACATGAACGACCGCGAGACGCTCGAGGTGCACCTCAACGTGCTCGAGCAGTTCCGGCCGCGGCTCGACGAGCGCCATCGCGATTGCCGCTTCCTGTTCCTCGGCAACGCCTCGCCGACGGTCCAGCTCGACGTGCTCGAGCAGGCCACGGGCGCGCAGCTCACCGTGGCCGACACGATGGACCTGTGGATCAACATCCAGCGTGACGAACTCGAGGCGCTCCTGCGGCGGATCGACGGCCTGGTGCTCAACGACTCCGAGGCCAAGCTCCTGGCCGACGACGAGAACCTCGTCCGGGCCGGGGAGGCGGTGCTGCGGATGGGGCCGAAGTTCGTGGTCATCAAGAAGGGGGAGCACGGGGCGATGTTCTTCAGCGAGCACGAACGCTACGTGCTGCCGGCCTTCCCCACGCCGCGCGTCGTCGACCCCACCGGCGCCGGCGACAGTTTCGCCGGCGGCATGATGGGCCACCTGGCGGCGCTGGGCCGTTTCGATCCGCAGGCCCTCAAGGAGGCGCTCGCCTACGGCATCGTGACGGCCAGTTTCACCGTGGAGGACTTCAGCCTCGACCGGCTCGGCGCGATCGAGCGGAGCGACCTCGACCGGCGGCTCGCGGAATACCGCCAGATGCTCTCGTTCTGACGGCCCCTCCCTCCCGGCGGCGGCTTTTCGGCCGAATCCCCGGGCATAGCCCCACCTGAACGGCCGTCCAGAAAAACTGCTTGCCTCCCCGCCACGCCGCCGATACTATACCGGCGTTCAGTGTTCGTTTCCGCGGCAAACCGCTCGATTCATGGTGGCGACGCAACCACCCCGGGCGAACAGGCCTGTGGCGCCGCCGCGGCGACACTGCCGGAGGTCGTGACATGGTGGTGGCCGAAGCATCGGTGATGGAGCACATCGTCGGCGGCGCGTCGAACGAGGCGGGCGAGCCGAACAAGAGCAAGGGAGTGAACGGCCGGATGGCGAAGAAAGATTCCAAGGGCACCGATGGCAAGGGGGGCTCGGGCGACGCCAAGCGCAAGCGCGGGGGGAAGGGCTCATCCTCGTTCCTCGACGACAACCCCCTCCTCAAGAACACGCTGCTGCAGATCGAGAAGGAGTTCGGCGAGGGGTCGATCATGCCCCTCGACTCCGACGCGCAGATGCCGATCGAGGGCATCTCCAGCGGCAGCCTCTCGGTCGACCTGGCGCTCGGCGGGAAGGGCTTCCCGCGCGGCAGGATCATCGAGGTGTTCGGGCCGGAGTCGAGCGGCAAGACCACGCTCGCCCTCCACGCCGTGGCCGCCGCCCAACGGGCCGGCGGTATCGCCGCCTTCATCGACGCCGAGCACGCCCTCGACCCGAGCTGGGCGAAGAAACTCGGCATCTCCCTCGAGAAGCTCCTCGTCAGTCAGCCCACCAGCGGCGAGGAGGCGATGCACATCGCCGAATTGCTCATCAAGAGCAACGCCGTCGACATCATCGTCGTCGACTCGGTGGCGGCGCTGGTGCCCCAGAAGGAGCTCGACGGCGAGATCGGCGACTCCTTCGTCGGCCTCCAGGCCCGGCTCATGAGCCAGTCGATGCGCAAGCTCACCGGCGCCATCGCCAAGAGCAAGACCTGCGTGATCTTCATCAACCAGATCCGCGAGAAGATCGGGGTGATGTTCGGCAGCCCGGAGACGACCCCCGGCGGCCGGGCCCTCAAGTTCTATTCCTCCTGCCGGATCGACGTGCGCCGCATCGGCACGCTCAAGGACGGCGAGGAGGTGGTGGGGCAGCGGGTGCGCGTGAAGGTGGTGAAGAACAAGGTCGCGCCGCCCTTCCGGGTGGCGGAGTTCGACATGATGCACGCCAACGGGATCAGCATCGAGGGGGACATCCTCGACCTGGCGATCGCCGCCAAGTTGGTCGACAAGACCGGCACCTGGCTGCGGTTCGGCGAGGTGCACCTCGGCCAGGGGCGTGAGAAGGCCAGGCAGTTCCTCAAGGACAATCCCGAGGTCGCCGAGGAGATCCGCCAGAAGGTGCTCTCCAACACCGACGCCGTGATCGCCGTCGAAGGGGAGGGGGGAGGCTCCGGCGACGACGAGTGACCGCCCGCGCTTCGGCGCGACGGCGATCGCCGTCGTGGCGTCCGCCCCCCCGGCGGCGCCACCCCCACCGCGACGGTCCGGCTCCCGCCGGACGCACCGGCTCCCTGAAGGGGAGTCCGACCACCCACGACCCGTCGACCCAAGCGGCGGATCGTGGGTGGTGCCGTTTCCGGACCCGGCGTGGGCCGCCATGGCGGGGGCTTGTATCATGTCGCCTTCCCGCCCCAGCCGAACCGCCCCGAGGAGCCGCCGCCCGCATGAAGGCCGACGATCTGCGTGAAGCCTATCTCTCGTTCTTCGAATCGAAGGGCTGCGTGCGGCGACCGAGCGACGTGCTCGTGCCGCGGTGGGATCCGTCCGTGCTGTTCACGCCGGCGGGGATGAATCAATTCAAGGATCACTTCCTGGGGAAGTGCAAGCTCGACTTCACCCGCGCCACCACCTGCCAGAAGTGCCTGCGCACCGGCGACATCGACAACGTGGGGCGCACGGCGCGCCACCACACCTTCTTCGAGATGCTGGGCAATTTCAGCTTCGGCGATTATTTCAAGCGCGAGGCGATCCACTGGGCGTGGGAATTCCTGACCGCGAAGGGCTGGCTCGGCATCCCCCCCGAGAAGCTCTCGATCACGGTCTATTCCGAAGACGACGAGGCCTACCGCATCTGGGCCGACGAGATCGGCGTGCCCCACGCGAAGATCAGCCGCATGGGGGAGGATGACAACTTCTGGCCGGCCGGCGCCCCGACCCAGGGCCCCGACGGCGTCTGCGGCCCCTGCAGCGAGATCTTCTTCCGGATGCCCGACGGCAGCGACGTGGAGATCTGGAACCTCGTCTTCACGCAGTTCAACCGCCAGGGCCCCCCGCCCGACAATCTCTCCCCGCTCCCCAGCCGCAACATCGACACCGGCATGGGGCTCGAGCGCACCTGCGCCATGCTCCAGGGGGTGGACAGCAACTTCCACATCGACATCCTCAGGCCGCTGGTGGAGGCCGTCGCCGAGGTGTGCGGCAAGCGCTACGTGCCCGCCGAGGACGACGGCCGCCGCATGCGCCGCATCGCCGACCATGTGCGCGCCTGCACGTTCGCGATCCACGAGAACGTCCTCCCGGGGAACAACGAGGAGAAGTACGTCGTCAAGCGGCTCCTGCGCCGGGCGGTGCTCGACGGGCGGCAGATGGGCGTGCGCGATCCCTTCCTCCACCGCCTGCCGGGGATGGTGGCCAGCCTCATGCAGCGTCCCTACCCGGAGCTCGCCGAGAGCGTCGAGCGCGTGGCGACGGTGATCCGCCGCGAGGAGGAATCCTTCCTGGCGACGATCGACGGGGGGCTCGCACGGATCGAGACGCTCTTCGACGCCATGCGATCCTCCGGGAAGGGGGCCGTCGGCGGGGCCGACGCCGCCGACCTCTACACCACCTACGGCTTCCCCCCGGAACTCCTCGAGACCCTCGCCGCGGAGCGCAACATCGGCTTCGATTGGGACGGCTTCCGCGCCGCGATGGAGGCCCACGGCCAGCGTTCCGGGGCCGGCAGCCGGGGGGAGGTGTTCGCCTCCGGGCCGCTCGACGCCCTGAAGAAGACGATGCACGGCTCCGAGTTTCTCGGCTACGAGGTGCTCGAGGCGCCGGGGAAGGTGCTCGGGATCATCGCCCGCGACCAGCTCGTCGACGCGCTCGCCGCCGACGCCGCCCCGGAGCCGGTGACGGTGGTCCTCGACAAAACCCCCTTCTATGGCGAATCGGGCGGGCAGGTGGGGGACACGGGCTGGCTCACCTGGCCGGCGGGCGGCCGCTTCGAGGTGGTCGACACGCAGCGTGAGGGGGGCTTCGTGCTCCACGTGGGGCACCTCCGCGGCGGCGTCCTCGAGCTGGGCGCCGAGGTGGCGGCAGCGGTGGACGGCGAACGCCGGGCCGCGATCCGCCGGGCCCACTCCGCCACGCACCTCATCCACGCCGCCCTCCAGCACCATCTCGGCAGGCATGCGGTGCAACAGGGATCGAAGGTCGACGCCGACGCCCTGCGTTTCGATTTCTCCCACACCGCGTCGGTGGGCCGCGAGACGCTCGACGCCATCGAGGCCATGGTCAACCGCAACGTCCTGGCGGCCGTGCCGGTGGCGGCCACGCTGCTGCCGCTCGCGGAGGCGCGGCACGCCGGGGCGATGATGCTCTTCGGCGAGAAGTACCCCGACGTGGTGCGGATGGTGGCCATGGGCGCCGTGAGCCGCGAGCTCTGCGGCGGCACCCACGTCGCCAACACCGGCGAGATCGGCCAGGTGCGGATCGTCGGCGAGGAGAGCGTGTCGGCCGGCACCCGGCGCGTGAGCGCCATCACGGGCCTGGCGGCCCTCGACCGCTTCCGCCGCGCCGAGGCGACGCTCCAGGAGGCGGCCGGCACCCTCCGCGTACCGCTGGCCGAGCTCCCCGCGCGACTGGCGGCGCTGGCCAAGGAGGTCAAGGATCTCAAGAAGGCCCGCCCGTCCGCGGCCGCGGCCACGCTCTCGCCCGACGACCTGCTCGCCGCGGCGCCGTCGGCGGGCGGGGTGCGGATCGTGGTCGCCGACGCCCGGGGCGCCGACGTGGCGGCGATGCGGCAATGCGTCGATCTGGTGCGCCGCAAGGGGGCCCCGGTGGTCGTATTCCTCGGCTCCGCCGAGGGGGACAAGGTGACCCTCGTCGCCGGTATCAGCCGCGAGGTCGAGGAGCGCGGGTTCGCCGCGGGCACGTGGATCCGCGAGCCGGCGGCGCTGGTGGGCGGCAAGGGGGGCGGCCGGCCCGACCTCGCCCAGGCGGGCGGCAAGCTCGTCGACAAGCTCGCCGACGCCCTCGCGGCGGCCAGGGCGCTGGCCGAGAAGCACTTCGGCGGCTGACCGGACGCGGCGCCCGCCGCGCGATGGGCTCCCGGAAAACACGACGGCCGGCCGGGATCACCCGGCCGGCCGTCTTCGATCGCGGCTGGACGTGGCGGGCCGGGGTCAGCCGGCCTTCTCGAGCGCCGCCAGGGCGGCCTCGTAATCGGGCTCGCTGGCGATCTCCTTGACGACCTCGGCGTAGGTCACGGTGCCCTTGGAGTCGACGACGAACACCGAGCGGGCCAGGAGCTTGAGCTCGTCGATGAGAACCCCCCACGCGCGGCCGAACTCGCGGTCCTTGTAGTCGCTGCCGACCTTCATCGCCGCGATCGACTCGGCGCCGCAGAAGCGCTTCATGGCGAAGGGCAGGTCGAGGCTCACGGTGAGCGAATTGACCTTGTCGCCGTGGGCGGCGAGGCGCTCGTTGAACTTCTTCGTCTGCACCTGGCAGACCGGCGTGTCGAGGGAGGGGACCACGCTGATGATCGTCGGCTTGCCGAGGATGTCGGCGCGACGGATCGGCTGCATGCCGTCGCCGGTGAGGGTGAACTCGGGCGCCGCGGCCCCGACCTCGATCGCCTCGCCGACGAGGGTCATCGGATTGCCCTTGAACGTCACCGCACCGTGCCGACCCATGACCTGCCTCCGCGACTGGGGATGATTGCCTGCGACCGTGCCCGGGACGCCCGGGGGTCGCCGGAAGTATGGCTGGGAGCGGGGTTTCGGCAAGGCTTCCCCCTCGGGTTCCCGCCGCCGGCCATCTCCCCGCCGCGTCGAGGGGTCAGGATCGCGCCGACCCCGCCGCCCCGCATCTTGCGATTCGGCGGGGAACGTGCCACATTTCCCCTCCCGCGACGAGGCGGTCGGCGCGGGGGCGTCGGCGTGCGCCAGGCCGGGCCGGCCGCGCTCGAGCGTCCTCCCCGCCACCCCGGGAGGTCGGAGCCGCCCCCGCAGCGGGCGGAGGCCATGCAGACGTTCCTCCGATCGCTCGGCCGGGCAGGACAGTTCGCGGGCCTCGCGCTGCCGGCGCTGGCCATCCTCCTCGAGCTGCAGCACGCCATCTCGCTCGGCCAGATGCTCGTGATGCTCGTGGCCAGCGTGTGCTGCTTCTGGATCGGCCGGATCGTGGAGGGGCTCGCAGACCGCTGACCGGGCGACACGAGACCATCCGCCATGCATCCATTGCTCTTCCGACCGATCTACCGTCGCTACCTGTGGGGAGGGCGTGGCTTCGCCACGAGACTCGGCCGCGACCTCCCCCCCGGCGACGACTACGCCGAGTCGTGGGAGGTGGTCGATCGGTCGGCCGACCAGAGCGTGGTGGCGGCCGGGCCCTTCGCCGGGCGGCGCCTGGGGGAGCTCGTGCGCGCGCACGGCGCCGAACTCCTCGGCCGCCACGCGGGGCTCGCGGCCTTTCCGCTCCTCTTCAAGTTCCTCGACGCCCGCAGCGATCTGTCGGTGCAGGTCCATCCCGACGATGCCCGCGCCGCCCTTCTCGATCCCCCGGACCGGGGCAAGACGGAGGCCTGGTACGTGATCGACGCCGCCCCCGGCGCACGGCTCTGGGCGGGGCTGCGGGCGGGCACCGACCGGGAACGGCTCGCCGCGGCGCTGCGGTCCGGGCGCTGCGACGAGGTCCTGCATGTGGTGGAGCCGCGTCCCGGCGACTGCATCTTCGTACCGGCCGGAACGGTCCACGCCATCGGCGCCGGGCTCCTCGTGGCCGAGATCCAGCAGTCGAGCGACGTCACCTACCGGCTCCACGACTGGAACCGCACCGGCCCCGACGGCAAGCCGCGGGCGCTGCACGTGGAGGCGGGGCTGGAGGCGGTGACGGGATTCGCCCCGGTCGCCCCGGCGCCGCGCATCCCCACCGACGATCCGGCCGCGCAGCGCCTCGTCGACTGCCCCTACTTCCGCCTCGACGAGGTGCGCCCCGCGGGGCCGTGGGACGTCGGCGGGGACGATCGCTGCCACCTGCTGGCGGTCGTCGGAGGGGAGGCACGACTCGGGGACCGCTGGGTCCTTCCCACGCTGCCACTCGGCACGACCCTCCTCCTGCCGGCGGCGATCGGCCGCCAGACGCTCCACCCGGCCGGGCCACCGGGGACGACGCGGATCCTGCACGTCACGCTCCCCTGACGGGGCACCGCGACCGGGGGCTGCCGGACTCGCGGCGCCGCGTTTCCCAGCCTCGCCCTCTTGCCGGGGCCGTGGCCGCCCGAGCCGTCGGGGGTGGGAGGCGGCGGAACGCCGCCGACGATGTGCCCTTTTGGCGGGCGATCGCCCTCCCTACACTCCCGCCCCCCGCCGCCGCCTCCGGCACCGTCGCGGGGTCCATGCCAGGGGATCCAGCCGATGTGCCGCAGCCCATCCATGCCCCGGAGCGTCCGCCGGGCGGTTCGCGCCGCGGCGGTGTGGATCGTCGTCCCGGCGGCCTGCGGTTGTGCCTCGCTCGGCAAACCGTCCCTGCCGGCGCCCGACGCGCGCTCGCAGCAGCGCCGCGCCGTGCGCTTCGATCCCTACCTGCAGGACGACATCGGCCCCTATCTCTTCCGCCAGCCGCTCATGGACGGCTCCCGACCGCGGGACTTCAACGAGCCGGTGCCCGAGATCCGCCGCTCGCGCTGGTGGTCGCCGCTGCGGTGACGATCTTCCGGACAGCGGCGCTCCCCCCGGGACGGCGGTGATCGCCGGGGCGCCGTCGATTCCCTCCGCGCCGACCGCCGACCGCCGGGGTATGATCCCGCCACGGGATGCGGCCCACGCCTCCCGCCTCTCCACCCAGACGGGAGCCACCTTGTCAGCCGATCGCCCCCCGCGCCGTTCCGGCGAGCCCAACCGCGCCCGCGGGACGAGGATCACCTCGCGCCGCCCGGCTCCGCCCCCGCCGGCATCCGCGCCGGCACCGGGCCCCGCCCGATTCCGACGCGGGCGCCGCGACGGGCCCGGCGGCCCCGCCGGGCCGGCCGATGACGGTCTCGAGCGGCTCCAGAAGGTGCTCGCCGGGGCCGGCCTGGGGAGCCGCCGCGCCTGCGAGGAGCTGATCACCGCCGGCCGCGTCGAGGTCGACCGGGTCGTGGTCACGCAACTCGGCACGCGCGTCGATCCGCACCGCCAGGAAATCCGCGTCGACGGCGAGCGGCTGCCCGACCCGAAGCGGGTGGTGTACATGCTGTTCAAGCCCGTCGGCGTGGTGACGACCAACTACGACCCCGACGGCCGTCCGCGCGTCGTCGATCTCGTTCCCGGCGAACGCCGCCTGTTCGCCATCGGCCGCCTCGACCGGATGAGCGAGGGGCTGATCCTGGTCACCAACGACGGCGATCTGGCGAACCTCCTCGCCCATCCGCGCTACGGCGTGGAGAAACGGTATCTCGTGCAGGTGGCGGGCGTCCCGACCCCGGAAACCCTCGACAAACTGCGCCGCGGGATCGGCCTCGCCGAGGGCATGGCGAGGGCGCAGCACGTCCACCTCAAGACCCAGCACAAGCAAAGCGCGGTGCTGGAGATGGTGCTCGACGAGGGGAAGAACCGCGAGATCCGGCGCATGCTCGCACGGCTGGGCCACAAGGTGCACCAGCTCAAGCGCGTGGCCGTGGGGAACCTCTCGCTGGGCTCGCTCCTCCCCGGGCAGTGCCGTCAGCTGACCTGGGCCGAAGTGGAGGCGCTGCGACGCGACGCGCTGGAGCAGACCGGGGGCGAGACGGCCCCCGCCGGCCGCCGGC
The DNA here is from genome assembly GCA_903885855.1 of uncultured Planctomycetaceae bacterium. Taxonomy (GTDB): domain Bacteria; phylum Planctomycetota; class Planctomycetia; order Pirellulales; family UBA1268; genus QWOP01. The sequence goes on along the minus strand of CAISKG010000470.1, from coordinate 11 downwards.
CCCCGCCGCGC
>CAISKG010000469.1 GCA_903885855.1 uncultured Planctomycetaceae bacterium | reverse complement strand
GTCGGCCTGGCAGACCGTGATCCCCAGGCGCGCCGCCGGCTCGGCGATCGCCTCCGGCAGGTCGCGCCGGGCGTGCCCCGCGGTGAACAACAGCAACGGCGCCGCCACCACCTCGCGGCACCCGCGCGCGGCCAGACGCTCGAGCGCCTCGGCCACCGTGGGGCCGATCACCTCGAGGACTCCGAGCTCCACCGCGATGCCCGGCAGGGCGCCGGCCACCCCGGCGGCGAGGCAGTGCGTCTCGCCGGCGCCGGAGGCGTCGGCCGTGCCATGCCCGACGACGAGGACCCCGGGCGGGCCGTGGGGGGGCGGTACGGTCGCCATGGCGAGTCGCTCCCGGTGGCGTCAGGACCCCTCCGACCGCCGGCCGGCGGCGTCGGCGCGCTCCACGCGCGGCACGAGCCCGAGCAGGGGCACCAGCGCCGCCACCGCCACCACCAACGGCAGGACGCGCGAGGCGTGGAGCGAGAAGAGCAACGACCCCGACAGCGGCCCGAGGATCCTCCCCAGCGAGGCGAACGACTGGTTGACCCCGAGCACCTCCCCCTGCCGCGCCGGATCGGCGTGGCGCGAGATGAGCGCCGACACCGACGGATTGACGAACGCGAACCCCCACACCGCCAGCGCCGAGGCCGCGTAGAAGGCCCAGCGCAGCGCCGTGTCGCCCCCCGCGCCGCCGCGGGCGTACACCAGCCACGCCACCCCCCCGACGCCCGCCAGGCCGAGCACCATCAGCACGATGCCCGTCGCCAGGAGGCGCGACTCCGGCAGGCGCTTCGCCAGCGGCCGGTAGCTGCCGCCGGCGGCCACGAGGACGGCGCCGATGGCGGCGAAGACGAGGAAGTTGTCGTCGTCCCCCATGCCGAAGGCCTTGTCGGTGAGGCGCGCGAGGGTCGATTCGAAGTTGGCGAAGGCGAAGATGGCGGTGAAGTAGGCCAACACGAGCGTGCCCACGGCCGGCAGCGCCAGCACCCGGGCCGACCGCTCCACGCTGAAGAAGTCCTTCCCCGCCTTGTTGGCCGGATCGCGCGTCTCGCGGAAGACCGCCACCGCCAGCCCCAGCGCCACCGCCGACAACAGCGACGCCAGCACCCCCACGCCCCACGGGCGGGCCGAGAAGGCCCGCAGGCCGACGTAGGCGACCAGCGGCCCGAGCGTGAAGCCGGCCCCGAAGGCGATGCCGATGAGCGCCATGCCGCGGGCCCGGTTGGCCGGCGTGGTGCAGTCGGCGATCACCGCGGCCGCGGTGCCCACGCTCGCCCCGGCGATCCCGGCGCCGACGCGCGACAGGAGCATGAGCCCCAGCGCCCATCCGGCGTGCTCGGGCGGCAGCGACACCGCCAGGCCGTAGAGCGCGTAGAAGACCACCGAGCCCGCCAGACTGAGCAGCAGCACCGGCCGGCGGCCGACGCGGTCCGACACGCGGCCCCACACCGGGCTGAAGACGAACTGCATCAGCGAGAAGGAGGAGAACAAGAGCCCGATCACCGCGCCGCTGGCGGCTTCCGAGAGGCCCAGCGCCGCCAGGTAGGGGCCCGCCTGCCGGGGCATGACCGGGAGGACGATGGCGAATCCGAGAAGATCGATGAACACCGTGAGGAAGGTGATCAACAGCGCGCCGGGGGGCGGGACGCGGCGTGTCGCGTCGACGGGGTCGGGGGGGGAACCCGGCATGGGAGGGATCGCGGGGCGGGCGCGGGCGGGGGGAGGCGACGACGGGCAGGGCGTGACGGCGGCGGGCACGGGGGAACGGGTACACTCCCCGGCCTATGGAGCCTCTCCAGGGTATCGACCGCCGCGCCGACCCGCCACCGGACGTGCCGGGGGTGGGGGAGGTCACCGCGGCGCTCAAGGCGTGGCTCGAGGGGCGTTTCGACGACGTGTGGGTGGGGGGCGAGGTGACCAACCTCGTCCGTGCCGGATCCGGCCACCTCTACCTGGCGCTCAAGGACGAGTCGGCGGTGCTGCGGGCCGTGGTCTGGCGCGGGGCGCTGCCGCACCTGGCGATCACCCCGGAGGACGGCCTGGAGGTGGTGTGCCACGGCCGGATCGAGGTCTACGCGCCCCGCGGCACCTACCAGCTGACGATCGACCGGATGCACGCCGTCGGCACCGGCGCCCTCGAGGCCAGGCTGCGGCGGCTCCACGCCGCGCTCGAGGCCGAGGGGCTCTTCGCCCCCGCCCGCAAGCGTCGCCTCCCCGCCTTCCCCCGGCGGATCGCGGTGGTCACGAGCCCCGCCGGGGCGGCGCTGCACGACTTCCTCCAGACGCTGCGCGGCCGCTGGCCGGTGGCCGAGGTGTTCGTCGTGCCGTCGCGCGTGCAGGGGGCCGGGGCCGCCGCCGAGGTGGCCGCGGCGCTGGCGGCGGCGGCGCGGATCACCCCGCCGGTGGACGTCATCGCGCTGGTGCGCGGAGGGGGCAGCCTCGAGGACCTGTGGGCCTTCAACGAGGAGGTGCTCGTGCGGGCCGTGGCCGCGAGCCCGCTGCCGGTGGTCTCGGGGGTGGGCCACGAGATCGACGTCACCCTGGCCGATCTCGCCGCCGACGTGCGCGCCCTGACGCCCACCGACGCCGCGGTGCGCGTGTCTCCCGATCGGCGCGATCTCGCCGCGGGCGTGGCGTCGCTCGGCACGCGGCTCGAAGCGGGGCTCGTGCGGCGCGTGGCGGAGAGCCGCGCGCGCCTCGAGCGCTACGCCACCTCGCGCATCCTCGCCGACCCGACGGGCATCGTCCGCGACCGCCGCACCACGCTCGACGCGCAGGCCGCGCGCCTCGGGCGCCTCGCGGCCGCGGCCGTCGACCGCGCCGGCGAGCGGCTCCGTGCCGCCGCCGGCCGCCTGGAATCGGTGAGCCCGCTGGCGATCCTCGCGCGCGGCTACTCGGTCACCTGGCGGAGCGGCGCGGGGGGCGCGGCCGACGGCCCGGCGCTGACGTCGGCTTCCGGCCTCGCCGCGGGCGATACCATCCTCACGCAATTGTCCGACGGCAGGGTCACCAGCCGGGTGGAACGGATCGAACGGGACGGAGGGCCGGCCGCTCGCGCGGAGGCACGGGACGACCGGGAGGGACGACGATGAACGACGCACGTGGCCGCGACGCAGGAGCCCCGCCCGCCGGCGCCGGCGGGGGGACCTTCGAAGAGCGACTCGCCCGGTTGGGCGATCTGGTGGGGCGCCTGGAAGCGGGCCAGCTGGGGCTGGCGGAGTCGATCGGCGCGTACGAACAGGGTGTCGCGCTCGTGCGATCGCTGCAGGCGGAGCTCGTCGACGTCGAGCAGCGGGTGCGCGTCCTCACCACCGCCGCGGCCGAGCCGTCCGGCGGGCCGGGCGTCCATGACGACGCCGCGGCGGAGGCCGCCGCCCCCGCGGCGCGGAGACCGGGGGGCCGCGGGGCACGCGGGGCCGGCGGCGCCGCGCCCGC
>CAISKG010000468.1 GCA_903885855.1 uncultured Planctomycetaceae bacterium | reverse complement strand
GTCACGCCGGCCGTGGCCACCGGCGCCGCTCCCGGCACGGCCGCCGGGCCGGTGCCGGCCGGTGCCGGCCGGCGCGGCACGCGGTCGAACACCGCCACCAGCGCCGGCAGGAAGAGGATGTCGCAGACCAGCGCGATCGAGAGCGTCACCACGCCCAGCGAGGCGAAGGAGCGGTGGTCGCGGCTGTCGCTCATGAACACCGACGAGAAGCCCGCCACGAGCACCAGTGTCGTCATGATCATCCCCGTGCCCACCTCGGCGAAGGCCTGGCGGATCGCCTCCTGCCGCTCGAGCCCCTGGTCGAGCTCGAAGCGGTAGCGCGAGAGGAAGTGGATGGTGTCGTCGACCGCGATCCCCAGGCAGATCGTCAGCGCGCAGACGGTGACGATGTCGAGCGACTGCCCGGTGAACACCATGTACGCCGCCGAGGCGGCCAGCGGGAGCATGTTGGGCACGATCGCCACCAGCCCCAGCCGCAGCGACCGGAAGGCCACCACCATCACCACGAGGATCTCCACCGCCGCCGTTCCCAGGCTGCGGGCCAGATCGGTCACCACCTGGTAGAGGTCGCGCCAGCGGAAGATCGGCTCGCCGGAGAGGGAGAGCGTGAAGGCCGGATGGGCCCCCTCGATCCCGCGCAGGGCCTCGTCGACGCGCTCGAAGGTCGGCTTGCAGGCGACGGTGCCCCGGTCGGGCACGCGGAAGGTGACGCGGCCGCTCTGCGCGGCCGGATCGTAGAGCGACGTCTTGAGCGGCGGCGGGAGGAGCTCCAGGAGATCCATCCGCTCGCGCGCCGGCCCCTCGCCGGGGAGCGCCTCGATGAGCCGGACGATCGAGAGGGGATGGCCCAGGAGCGGCTCGGCGCGGAGCGCTCCGTCGATGGCCGTGACCACGTCGGCCACCTCCTCCGGCTCGGGCTCCCCGGTCCAGCGGATGTCGACCGAGCAGACGTCGAGGCCGCCGAGCGCCGCGTCGAGGTGGTCGAGCGCCTTCTGCGCCGGCGAGCCCGGAGGGAGGATGTTGGCCTTGCGGTCGTCCGGCTCCAGCCGCATCGACACCAGCCCCAGCGTCCCCAGGAGGCCGATGGCCAGGGCGCTGGTGATCCGGGCGTGGCGGAGGGTGAAGTCGATCCCGCGGGCGACGCGCGGCAGCTGCCCGCCGATGACCTCGCGGCCGGCGCCGCGCGCGAGGACGTGGCCCCAGGGGGTGGCGCAGGCGGTGGGGAGCACCGCGAGGACCGCGATCCAGGTGAGGAACACGCCGATCACGCACGACCAGCCGAAGTCGCGCACCACCTCGTGCCGCGCCAGCGACAGCGACGCCATCCCGATCGCGGTGGTGATCATCGTCAGGAAGCAGGCCACCCCCACCGTCGCCAGCGCCCGCCGCGAGGCCTCGCGCGGCGCGAGTCCCGCCGCCAGCCCGCGCCGGATGTCGACCATCATGTGGACCGAGTCGGCGAATCCCACGAGGCTCAGCAGCACCGGGAGGATGACGTGCGAGAAGGGGTTGTCGTCGAGCCCGACCGCCCGGATCACCCCCAGCGTCCAGAACACCCCCAGCGCCGGGGCCGCCGCCGTCACCGCCACCACCGAGAGCCCACGGAAGAGCACCGCGGAGAGCGCGAGGATCAGGCCGTAGGCGAGGAACTGGAAGAGCCGCTCGTTGGCGTCGCGGTTGCGCACCCACTCCAGCCGCAGCGGCACGGGGCCGGTGAGGGCGAAGTCGAGCGGCACCTGCGGATGGGCCGCCGCCGCCTCGCGCGCCGCCGCGAGGACGGCGTCGGTGACGTCGGCCTCGTCGCGCACCATCACCCAGTCGTAGGCCACCAGCAGCAGGACCGTCTCGGCGTCGGGGGAGAGGAGCTGGCCGACGACGAGCGGGTGGCTGACGGCCCGCTCCCGGGCCACCTCGAAGCGGTTCGGGCTGGCCGCCCCCTTGGGGAGGATCGGCTCGGCGAGGCCGAAGATGTTGAGCGGGGGCGCGTTGTCGAGCCAGGTCACCCCCTCCACCGCGTCGAGGGCCTCGATCCGCGCCACCACGTCGCGCAGCGCCTCCGCACCCTCCCGCGTGAACACCGCCGGGCAGCGCACCACCACGATCGAGTCGCCGCGGCCGATCGCCGAGCCGCGGCCGCCGCGCCCGC
>CAISKG010000467.1 GCA_903885855.1 uncultured Planctomycetaceae bacterium | reverse complement strand
GGGTGTACTTGGTGCGTCCGGCGCGGATCGCCTCCTCGGCCGCCCGGCAGATGTGCTCGGGGGGGGGGAAGTCGGGCTCGCCGACCGAGAGATCGATGACGTCGACGCCGGCGGCGGCCAGCGCCTGCGCCCGGGCCGCCATGGCGAGGGTGGCGGAGGGCTCGAGCGCCTGCAGGCGCCGCGCCGTGGCGAGCGCCGGTCGGCGGACGGCGGAGGCGGTGGTCGAGGGGGTCATGCGGATGGTCCGTGTGGCGCGGGTGTCACGCCGGCGGAGAACGGTCGCGCCGGGGGGGGCACGGCGTGCCGTTTTGCCTGACACCGCCGGGTGAGGCATGATACCAAGCCCCGTCGTGCCACAGCGGCGCCGACGGGATCACCCCCGGAGCGACCACGAGATGGCAGGCAGCCGAGGTGGCACGCCCGGGGCAGGGCCTGGCCGGCGCGGGCCGGTGGGGATGTGGCTCGTCGGTGCCAAGGGGGGCGTGGCGACCACCGCGATCACGGGCCTCTCGGCGCTCTCGCGTGGCGCGATCGAACCGGTCGGCCTGGTGACCGCCCGGGAGCCGTTCGCGGGGCTCGATCTGGTCCCCTTCGCCGACATCGTCGTCGGCGGCCACGACATCCGCCCCGGCCGCCTCGGCGCCGAGGCCCGGCGGATGTGGGAGGAGAGCCGGGCCATTCTCCCGGAGCACCTCGACGCCGCCGCCGACACCTTCGCCGCCGTCGAGGCCCGGCTCCGCCCGGGCACGGTGGTGGCCGCCGGCGACAAGATCCGCGACCTCGCCGACCCCTCCGTGGCCGCGCTCGTCGAGTCGCCGCGCGCGGCGGTGGAGCGCATCCGCGCCGACATCCTCGATTTCCGTGCGCGCGAGTCCCTCGCGCACGTGGTGGTGGTCAACGTGGCCTCGACCGAGCCCCCCGCGGCCGGGCCGATCCCGCCGTCATGGCGCGAGGTCGAGCCGCTCCTCGACGACGCCGCGGCCTGCCCGCTCCCCGCCAGCAGCCTCTACGCCGCGGCGGCCTTCGAGGCGGGCGCGTCGTACGTCAACTTCACCCCCTCCACCGGCGCCACCCCGCCGGCCCTGGGGGAACTGGCGCTCGAGCGGGGCGTGGCCCATGCCGGCTGCGACGGCAAGACCGGCGAGACACTCCTCAAGAGCGTCCTGGCCCCGATGTTCGCGGCCCGCAACCTCGAGGTCATGAGCTGGGTCGGCCACAACATCTTCGGCAACATGGACGGGAAGGTCCTCGACGACCCGCGCAACAAGGCCGCCAAGGTGCGCAGCAAAGACCACCTCCTCGCCGCCATCCTCGGCTACCCGCCGCAGACGCACGTCTCCATCGAGTACATCCGCTCCCTGGGCGACTGGAAGACCGCCTGGGACCATGTCCACTTCCGCGGCTTCCTCGGCACGCCGATGACGCTGCAGTTCACCTGGCAGGGCTGCGACTCGATCCTCGCGGCACCCCTGGTGATCGATCTGGTGCGCCTCACGGAACGGGCCTGGCGCGACGGCCAGCGGGGCGCGCTGGCGGGCCTCGCGCCCTTCTTCAAGAGCCCGATCGGCGTCGCCGAGCAGGACTTCTCGCGCCAGTGCGCGATGCTCGAAAGCTGGATCGCGTCGATCGCCCGGGATCGCTGACCGGCGCGCCGGAAGGATGCGATCGGCGCCGCGCGGCCACCCATCGAGCCGCGCGTGACGGCGCCGGTCGGGAAAAAATTCGGCGCCGGGCGCCGATTTTCTCTTGACAGTTTTCGGCGGAATCAATCACAACACCGCCAGTGACACGGTCGCTCGCGGCTCGTGTCGCCGACGATACGTCGTCCGGTCCCTTCTCGGAGTGCCCGAGGGATCGGTCGAGGGTTCGAGTTCGGGCACTCATGGCAAGGAGCCAGTTCCATGGCCAAGAAGAAGAAGAAGGCTGCCAAGAAGGTCGCCAAGAAGAAGGGCAAGAAGTGAGCCCTTTTCCCGGTGTCAGCCCCTGACGCCGCTTCGGCGGGGTCGGGATAAGCCCACCGGGAACCCACGTGATCAGACGAGAAAGGCCGGCCCGGGCCCTTGGGCGCCCGGGCCGGCCTGATTTTTTTCCCCCCGGAAAAACCCGCCCCCGGGGCGGGGCCTCGGGCGTGCCGCCCGGCCGTCGGGCATAGTGGAGGGATGGCTTCGTCCCCGTCCTCCGCCGCCGCCCCGACCCCCGATCCCGATCCGCCGGGGTCGTTTCTCCTGGCCACTTGCCAGCCCGGTGCCGAGGAGGTGCTCGCCGTCCGGCTCGCCGCCGCCCTGCCGGGCAGCGCGCGTGGCGCCTGGCGGCGGGGCGTGGTGAGCGTCCGCCTCCCGGCGGCGGGCGAGCTGCTCGATCTCGATCTCCTCCGCGGCCGCGTGGTCTTCGCCCGCGCCCTTTTCCGCTGCTTCGGGCAAGCGCACTGGAAGGGGGAGGGGGAGCGGTCGGCGGCGCTGCGCGACCGGCTTCCCGAAGCGCGCTTCGACGCCCTTCACTGCGTCCCGCGCGACGTGCGCGGCGTCGCCGCCGCCGACGTCGCCTCGAGCCCCGCCGCCGTCGCCGCCGCCGCGGCCCTCGGCGCGGAATTCCCGCACGCGCGCCTCGGGCCGGCGCGCCCCGGTGAGATCGTCCTCGACTGCGTCGTCGACGGCCCCGACCGCTGGTGGCTCGGCTGGCACCGGGCCACCACGCCGGCCACGTTCCATCCCGGCGGCTACCACCCGCGCGCGCTGCCGTCGCAGGCGGTGTCGCGGGCGTGGCTGAAACTCGACGAGGCGATCGCCACCTTCGGCATCGACATCGCCCCGGGCACGCGCGTCTGCGAATGGGGCGCGGCGCCGGGCGGCGCCTGCCAGCGCCTCCTCGAGGCCGGGCTCGAGGTGGTGGCGGTCGATCCGGCGCCGCTCGACGCGGTGGTGGCGCTCGCGCCCGGTTTCACGCAGTGGCGCAAACGCGCCCGGGACGTGGCCCTCCGCGACATGCGCGGCTTCCGCTGGCTGCTCTCCGACATGAACATCGATCCGACGAGCACGCTGGAGGCGGTGGGCAGGGTGGCCACCGCGCCGGGCTCGACGCTCGAGGGGCTGGTGCTGACGCTCAAGATCCCCGATTGGTCGCGGGCGGCGGCCCTCGACGAGTGGCTCGCCGCGGTGCGCTCCTGGGGCTTCGCGCCGGAGGCGCGGCAGCTGTCGACCGGCGGACGGGAGGTGTGCGTCGTCGCCCGGCGCGGCACCCGGCCCCGCGCCGCGCGCCGGCGCGGCGGCCGCCAGCGTTCGATCAGGGGGGGTCCGCGCCGCGCCACACGTCGAGCGGATCGGTGAGGCTGCCGGAGAGGAAGTGGAACGGGCCGGCGGCCGTCTCGACGACGAGCGCCCCCGAGGCGTCGACGCCCCGGCAGGGGCCGGTGACGCGCCTTCCGTCCTCGCGGTGCACCGTGACCGTCGTGCCGACCAGGCTGCACAGCCCCCGGTAGCGCTCGAGGAGGCCGGCCGGCTCCCGCAGCGCCCCCGCGAGCAGGTCGAGGAGCCGCGGCACGAGGGCCGCGAGGCACGCGGTGCGGTCGAGGCTCCGGCCGGTCAGGTCGGGGAGCGTGGCCACGCGCGGGCGCAGCGTCGCCGGGGCGTCGCCTGCGTGCCCGGAGGTGTTCACGCCGACGCCGATCACCAGCCGGCCCGCGGGCGCCGTCTCCACGAGGATTCCCGCCAGCTTGCCCGGGCCGACGACGACGTCGTTGGGCCAGCGCACGCGCGCGGGCACCGTGGGCTCGAGCGCCCGGATCGTCTCCGCCACCGCCACGCCGCTGGCAAGCGCGAATAGCGGGGTGAGCGGAACGGCGGCGGCGGGGTCGAGCGCCGCGCCGTCGAGCACCAGGCTCGCCGCCAGGCTCCCCGGGGCCTGCCACCACGCCGCGCCGCGCCGCCCCCGGCCGGCGGTCTGCCGGTCGGCCACCACCAGGGCCGGTAGCGCCGCCCGCGGATCGAGCGCCAGCGCGCGGGCCCGGTCCATCGTGGAGGGGGTCGCGGGGAGGTGTTCGACCGCCGCCAGGCCCGCGGTGGCGCGGAGGGCGTCGAGGTCGAGGTCGAGGTCGCGGGGGTTGGGGTTGGGGTTGGGCACTGGGAACGGTCCCCGGGTGAGGCCGGGTGAAGGGGCGCGGTCCGGGAGGCGGGGGGAGGCCGCGGGTCGCGCTCGAGAAACCCCCTCTTTACCCAGTCCGCCCGGCGGGGTGCAGCCCCCCGGGCTCCCGGCCGTGCGACCTTGACCCTCGCGCGAAACGCGCGGTACCCCCCCGGGCCCGTCCGCCCCGCCGGGCCGCCGGCGCGAGCCCTCCGCTCGCGCGCTGGCCTCTGGGCCGGAGAGTCCTTCGCGTGCGCGCCCCGCTCCGATCCGCCGTGCGGTCGCTCCTGGTGGCGGCTGCCTGCTCGCTCCCCGCCGCGCGCTCGGCCGCCCAGACGGTGGCCCTCCCCACGCCCCCCTCGTCGCAGCTCGACCGGGTGATGGCGGCGCAGTACATCGCCCCGCCCCCCACCACGTGGGAACCCTACGCGCCGCAGGCCGGCCAGCTGCCGCCGGCCAACATCATGCCGGCCGCCCCGCAGACCGGCACGTGGGCGCCGTCGGCGCTCTCCGGCCAGCCGGGCTACCCGGGCTACTCCACCGCGGCGCCGTCGCTGGTGCCCCCCGTGTCGCCGGCCGCCTATCCGCCCCCGCCCGGCACGCCGGGATCGGTGATCCCGCCGGGGGGCGTGATGGCCAATCCGACGATGCAGCAGACGATGCGCGTCTTCCAGGGGGTGCGCGGCAGCTGGGCCTACATCTACGGAACCGGCAACGGCACGAGCGTCGGCGTCAACGAGCTCGACACCACCGCCACCTTCGCGCTCCCCTTCTTCTACCACTCGCAGGCCAACCTCAATCACGCCCCGCTCCTGATCACGCCCGGCTTCGGCCTGCAGCTGTGGGACGGCCCGGAGACGAGCGCGACGATGCTCGCCGATCTCCCGCCGAGCACCTACGACGTGTTCCTCGACGCCGCCTGGAACCCGCAGTTCACGCCGCTGTTCGGCGCCGAGCTGGGGGTGCGCGTGGGGATCTACACCAACTGGGACGTGCTGGTGTGGGAGAGCTGGCGCATCATGGGCCGCGCCGTCGGCACCCTCCAGCTCACCCCCACGATGCAGGGCAAGGCGGGGATCGTGTACCTCGACCGCAACCAGGTGAAGCTGCTGCCGGTGGTGGGCATGACCTGGGTGCCCAACGCGAACGCGCGCTACGACATCCTCTTCCCGACGCCGAAGGCGGCGTGGCGCTTGAGCGAGATGCCCAACCGCTCGCTGTGGGGATTCGTGGCCGGCGAGTACGGCGGCGGCGCCTGGACGTTCCGCCGCTCCACCGGGCAGATCTCCCCCTTCGACTACAACGACATCCGCATCACGCTCGGCGGCGAGCTCGTGCCGCGGACGCCCCAGGGGCTCTCCGGCACCTTCGAGGTGGGCTACGTCTTCTACCGGCAGCTGTTCTACGTCGACGGCCCGCCGCAGATCCAGAACCTGCCCGACTCCTGGATGCTGCGCCTCGGCCTGGCCTACTGACCCCGCCCCGGGGAGGACCGCGACGCGTGCCTTGCCCAGCGCCACCGCCGCCGCCGCGCCCCACGCGCGTCCCCGGCGCGGTGCTGCGCGCGCTGGCCGTGGCGCTG
>CAISKG010000466.1 GCA_903885855.1 uncultured Planctomycetaceae bacterium | reverse complement strand
GGGGCGAGCCCCTCGGACGGCGTCCGCGGGGCGGCGGCGTCGGCCGGCACGGCGGGGTGGCCGACGCCCCCGGGGGGAGGCGCGAGCGGCGCCCGAAGGTCGACCGCGAGGAACTTGGTGCGCAGTGCCGACAGCACGAGCCGGTGGATCCGCGACGGCTCGCGGAAGCGGACTTCCGTCTTGGCGGGATGGACGTTGACGTCGATCTGATCGGGGGGAATCTCGAAGCGCAGGAAGACGACCGGCTGCCGGCCGGAGAGGAGCACGCCGCGGTACGCCTCCTGCACGGCGTGCAGCACCGAGCGGTCGCGGAAGGGGCGGCCGGAGACGAAGAGGTGCTGGAAGCGCGTGCCGGCGACGTCGTCCTCCGGGCGGCCGACGAGGCCCTCGACGCGGATTCCCCCGTCCGCCGCCTCCACCGAGAGGAGCCGCTCCGCGATCGCCCCGTAGACGTCGCGGATCCGCGTCCGCCAGTCGTCGGTCGCCGGGAGGTCGTGGATCCGACGGCCGTTGTGGTCGAGCGACATCGCCACGCCCGGATGGGCCAGCGCCGTGCGCACGAAGGCCTCGGAGGCGTGCGACCATTCCGTCGCCGCGGCGCGGAGGAAGGCCCGGCGGGCCGGCACCTTGGCGAACAGCTGGTGCACCTCGACGGTGGTGCCGACGGCACCGCCGTCGGGCACGACCTCGCCCGCCCGGCCGTTGTCCACCTCGAGCCTGGCCCCGTGGGCCGCCTCCGCCGTGCGCGAGCGGATCACGACGCGGGCCACCTCGGCGATCGACGCCAACGCCTCGCCGCGGAATCCGAGGGTGCCGATGCCGTCGAGATCCTCGGCGACCCGCAGCTTGCTCGTGGCATGGGGGGACACCGCCAGCGGCAGATCCTCCGCCTCGATGCCGCAGCCGTCGTCGACGACGCGCACCAGTCCCACGCCCCCCTGCTCGAGCGCCACCGCGATCCGCGTCGGCCCGGCGTCGAGCGCGTTCTCGAGCAATTCCTTGACGACGCTCGCCGGCCGCTCGACCACCTCGCCGGCGGCGATGCGGTTGACGACCGACGTCGGCAGGGTGCGGATGCGTCCCATGGCGTGGCGGGCGGACGTCGGCCGGGGGCCGGTCGTCACGTCAGCTGGAACTCCTTGATCTTCCGGTAGAGCGTGCGCTCTCCGATGCCGAGGAGTTCGGCGGCCTGCTCGCGATTGCCGCCGGTGAGCTTGAGGGTCTCGGCGATGAACAGCCGCTCCACCTCCTCCAGCGGCCGGCCGACGAGCGCCGCCAGCGACTCGGGCGCCGCCGTCGCCTCGGGGCGGGGCGCCGCGGCGGCCACCTGCGGCTCGAGCTCCAGCGGCAGGTCGTCGACGTCGAGCGTCTCGTCGCAGTCGACCACCACCATGCTCTCGATGACGTTGCGCAGCTGGCGGACGTTGCCCGGCCAGGGGAAGGCCGCGAGCTTCATGCGCGCCGCCAGCGACACCCCCTTGACCGTCTTGCCGTGCCGCCGGGCGAAGAGCCGGACGAAGTGCTCGATGAGCAGCGGGATGTCGGCCGCCCGCTCGCGCAGCGTGGGGATGGCGATCGTCACCACCTTGAGGCGGTGATAGAGGTCGCTGCGGAAGGTGCCCGCGGCGATCGCCTCCTCGAGGTTGCGGTTGGTGGCCGAGAGGATCCGCACGTTGACGCGCACCGGCGTGTTCGATCCCACGCGGGTGATCTCGCCCGATTCCAGCACGCGCAGCAATTTGATCTGCGTCGGCATCGGCATGTCGCCGACCTCGTCGAGGAACAGCGTGCCGCCGTTGGCGTACTCGAACTTGCCCACCCGGTCGCTCGAGGCGTCGGTGAAGGCGCCGCGCACGTGCCCGAACAACTCGCTCTCGAGGATGTTCTCGCTCAGCGCGGCGCAGTTGAGGGCCACGAAGGGCTTCGTCTTCCGCGGGCTGTTCTGGTGGATCGCCTGGGCGACGAGTTCCTTGCCGGTGCCCGTCTCCCCCTGGATGAGGACGGTGGCGTCGGTGGGGGCGATGCGCTTGAGCCGCTCGACGAGCGCCAGCATCTGGGGGCTCGAGCCGATCACCCCCTCGAACCCGAACTTCTCGTCCAGGCGCTGGTTGAGCTCGATGTTCTGCCGCTTGAGCCGCACCCCCTCGCTGGCCCGGTCGACGGCGGTGCGCAAATGGGAGAGGTCGAGCGGCTTCTGCAGGTAGGTGAAGGCGCCCTGCTGCATGGCGGCCACCGCCGAGGGCACGGTGCCGTGCCCGGTGACGACGATCACCGCGGTCTCGGGGGAGGCGGCCTTGGCGCGGGCCAGGATCTCGAGCCCCCCGATGTCGTTCATCATCAGGTCGGTGACGACGACGTCGAACGGCTCCTGCTCGAGCTTCCGCGCACCCTCGGTGCCGCTGCCGACGATCGAGCACTGGTAGCCCAGGCGGCTCAGCCCCTCCCCCATCGTGCGGGCATGGACGATGTCGTTGTCGACGACGAGCACGCGCACGAACCGCTGCATGCCCCCGTCCGCGTCGGGGGGGGCGGCGGCGGCGGATTCGCGGGGGGGGCTGGGCATGGATCGATCGTACGAAGGCCGACGGTGGCCCGTCCAGCACCGCCGGGGACGCCGTCGGCGCCGGCCGGAACGCTCGCGGCACCGTTCAACCGGCGGGGGTGGCGTCTCCGGCGGCGGCCACGGCCGGGGACGCCTTCCCGGTGGGGAGGCGGGGGGGCGCCGGCAGCCAGATCGTGACCTTCGTTCCACGGCCCGGCGCGCTCTCGATGTCGATCGTCCCGCCATGGGCCTCGACGATCTTCCGGGAGGTCGGCAGGCCGAGGCCGGAGCCCCCCTGCTTGGTCGAGTAGAAGGCGCGGAACACCATGGCCAGCGTGTCCTCGTTCATCCCCGGGCCGGTGTCGATCAGCTCCACGATCACACCCAGGCCCGAGGGGCGCGTGCGCACCACCAGCTGCCCGCCCCCGTCCATCGCCTGCACGGCGTTGATGAGGAGGTTGAGCAGCGCCGAGCGGAACGTCTCCCGGTCGAGGCGCACCATCGGCAGCTCGGGATCGAGGTAGCGCACGAGCTCCACGTTGGCCTCGCGGGCGCGCGGGGCGAAGAAATCGAGGAGCTGCTCGATCTCGCCGTTGAGGCTCCCCGGCTCGAGCGACAGCGACTCCTGCCGGGCGAAGTCGAGGAAGTCGCCGAGCAGCTTCTGGAGCCGGTCGCATTCCTGCCGCACCAGCTCGATCTTGGCCTTCGCCCGCCGGTCGCGCTGCTTGGTGGGGGAGGCGGGATCGGTGTTCTCGAAGTCCTCCGCCAGGAGCTCCATGTTGAGGCGGATGGTGGAGAGCGGATTGCGGATCTCGTGCGCCAGCGCCCCCACCAGCGCCGCGAACTCGGCGTACGTCTCGGCACGCCGGAGCACCGGTTCGTCTGTGGCCGACATGGTGCCCCCCGGACGGGCGTCGTGCCCGGGCGCCGCCCCGCGGTGGGGACGGCGCCCGGGTTGGAACGCCGACGGATCCCGACGTCGATCAGGACCCGGACTTGCCGCCGTTGTCGGCCAGCTCGCGCATCGCCACCTTGCGGCTGAGCTTGACGCGATCCTGGTCGTCGACGGCGATCACCTTGACACGCATGATGTCGCCGACCCGGCAGACGTCGGTGACGCTGCCGACGTACTCGTCCGACAGCTCGCTGATGTGGCACAGGCCGTCCTTGCCAGGCACCAGCTCGACGAACGCGCCGAACTCCTTGATGCTCGTCACGCGTCCCTCGTAGATCCGGCCGACCTGGATCGAGGCCGTGAGGGCCTCGACCTTGGCCATCGCCGCCATCGCCCCCTCGGCGTCGTGGCTGGCGACGGTCACGGTGCCGTCGTCCTCGACCTCGATGCTCGCGCCGGTGGATTCCTGGATGGCGCGGATCGTCTTGCCGCCGGGGCCGATGAGCAGACCGATCTTCTCGGGGTTGATCTGCGTCCGCAGGAGCCGCGGGGCCCAGGGGGAGATCTCCTGACGCGGGCGGCGGATCGCCGACAGCATCGAGCGGAGGATCTCCAGCCGCGCCTCGCGCGACTGCCGCAGCGTGGCCTCGATGATCGCCGGCGAGATGCCGTCGATCTTGAGGTCGAGCTGGATGCCGGTGATGCCGGTCGGCGTCCCGGCGATCTTGAAGTCCATGTCGCCGTAGTGATCCTCGTCACCGATGATGTCGGTGAGGAGCATCCAGTCCTTCTCCGACTGCTTGACGAGGCCGACCGAGATCCCCGCCACCGGGCTGGTGATCGGCACGCCGGCCGCCATCAGCCCCAGCGTCGCCCCGCACACCGACGCCATCGAACTCGAGCCGTTGCTCTCGAAGATGTCGGAGATGACGCGGATCGTGTAGGGGAAGGTGTCGGGATCGGGGAGGACGGGCTTCACGCTGCGCTCGGCGAGCGCCCCGTGGCCGATCTCACGCCGCCCCGGCCCGCGGATCGGGCGCACCTCGCCCACCGAGAAGGAGGGGAAGTAGTAGTCGAGCATGAACTTCTTCGAGTACTCGTCGATGAGGCCGTCGACGCGCTGCTCGTCCTTGCCGGTGCCGAGCGTGACGGTGATCACCGCCTGCGTCTCGCCGCGCTGGAACATCGCCGAGCCGTGGACCCGCGGGAAGAGGTCGACCTCACAGGCGATCGCGCGGAGCTGCTTGGAGTCGCGACCGTCGGGCCGCTTCCCCTCGAGGATCAGCTCCCGCACCGCCCGCTCCTCGAGGCCGTGCCAGACGTGCGAGAAATCGGCCTCGCTCACGCCGCCGGCGTCGCCCGGCTTGGCGCTGGCCGCCGGCTCGAGGGGCACGACCGCCGCCCGGGCCTTCTCACGCAGCGCCTTCACCGCCTGGCCGCGCTCCGCCTTGCCGACGGTCGCCTTGGCCGCCTTCAGGTCGTGGAGGTAGCCGGAGGTGAGCCGCTCACGCAGGGCCGTGTAGTCGGCCAGGACGTAGTCCTTCTTCGGCTTCCCGGCGAGCCGCACCAGCTCGTGCTGCATCGCGCAGATCTCGCGGATGACGCGGTGGCACTCGGCGATCGCCTCGAGCATCCTCGCCTCGGGCATCTCGCGGGCGAAGCCCTCGATCATCAGCACGGCCGTCTCGCTGCCGGAGACGATCAGGTCGAGATCGCTCTCCTCGAGTTGGTCCTGCGTGGGGAAGGGGACGAAGCGGCCGTCGATCTGCGCCATCCGCACGCTGCCCAGCGGGCCGCGGAAGGGGAGGGGGGAGATGCACAGCGCCGCCGAGGCGCCGTTCATGGCCAGGACGTCGCCGTCGTTCTGCTTGTCGCTGGAGAGCACCGAGGCCTGGATCTGCACCTCGTCGTAGAAGCCGTCGGGGAACAGCGGCCGGATCGGCCGGTCCATGAGGCGACTGGTGAGCGTCTCCTTCATCGTGGGACGCCCCTCACGCTTGAGGAAGCCCCCCGGGAACTTGCCCGCCGCGGCGGCGCGCTCGCGGTAGTCGCAGGTGAGTGGGAAAAAGTCGATGCCCGGCCGCGGGGCACCGGTGGCCGAGGCCACGATGACCGTCGTGTCGGCGTAGCGCACGAGGACGGCACCGGCCGCCTGCTTCGCGAGCTGACCGGTCTCCATGGAGAGCACATGCTCCCCGATCTTTCGTTCGACAACCGTTTTCATGTGGTGCTTTCTTCCTTCCCTTCCCGGCCGCGGGCCCTGTGCACGCGGCCGTTCAACGGACGGGGATCACGTTCCCCGCCCCGCAATCGATCCGGCGAACGCGACCCGATGCCCGGAAACGTCCCGGACCTCAAGGATCGCCGTCCCCCGCTGCCCACCCATCGGCGGTGGGCGTCCCCGGGACCTGCCACGAAGGCGGGCCGACCGGGCTCCGGTCCGGCTCCGAGCCGGACACCGCTCCGGGAAATACCCCCGGACTGCGGTCGACAACACCCGGAGGGCACCGGCCCGAAGGCCCGGCACGCACTCCGGGAACCGGAAACGACGGCCGACCGGGACCGGACGTCCGCGGTCGCTCCGACGACGCCCCCCGCGGCGACCGCGGGGCGGACGATCACTTCCGGATATCCAGCCGCTTGATGATCTCGAGGTACCGCTGGGGCGCGACTCGCTTGAGGTAGTCGAGCAGGCGGCGACGGCGGCTGACCAACTGCAGAAGCCCACGACGGCTCGCGTAGTCCTTCGCGTGCTTCTTGAAGTGTTCGGTGAGGTGGGAGATGCGGCCGGTCAGGAGGGCGATCTGCACCTCCGCCGATCCGGTGTCCGCGTCGGCCCGGCGATAGGTGCCGATGAGTTCCGTCTTGCGTTCTTTGGTGAGCGACATCAGCCGAAATCCGCCCCTCAGGACGGCCCGCTTCGATTGGGACACGCCGTGCACGGTTCGTGCGGGGTGCACCATGCACCCCGCCCATGCCACCGGCAGGCACGCCCCGTGGCGTCATTGGGGAGGCTTCCCCGGGCCGTGCCAACGGCGTCCGGAACCTGCCCCGAAGAAGCCGAGATTCTAGCCGGAAGGGGCGAATTTGCAACAGCGGGCCCGGGGCACCGCGGGCTCCGCACCCCCCGCGGCGGGAGCGCCGCCGTGGGGTTCCCCCTCCCGCCGACGCCGGGGATGCCGGCGTCGGACGAGGGGCTCGGGCGGGTCAGGCCGCCTTCGCCGCCCCCCGCCCCTTGGGCGTCTTGACGACGTTCCAGGCCAGGCCGAGGCGCTCCATGAGGGCGATCACCCAGTAGGTGGTATCGATCTCCCACCACCGGTGGCCGTGCTGTGCCATGCGCTGATAGGCGTGGTGGTTGTTGTGCCAGCCCTCGCCGAAGGCCAGGATCGCCACCCACCAGAGGTTGCGCGAATTGTCGGTCGTCTCGTAGTTGCGGTAGCCCCAGATGTGGGTGGCCGAATTGATCAGCCAGGTGACGTGGAACACGTACACCATCCGCACCGCCAGCCCCCACACCAGCCACGACACCCCCGTGCGCCAATCGAACAGCGCCGTGCCAGCCCCCAGCAGCGCCGCACCGACGACGAAGTGCCAGAGGATGAACGTCGTGTGGAGGAAGCGGATGCCCGGGTCGCGGGCCAGATCGGGGGCCCAGCGCCGGCAGTGTGCCTCCAGCGCCACCGGATCGTGGCGGGGAAAGAGCCAGAGCATGTGCGCCCAGAGGCCGCCGTCGTGCGGCGTGTGCGGATCCCCCTCGAGGTCGCTGAAGGCGTGGTGCTTGCGGTGATTCGCCACCCAGCTGAGCGCGGAGCCCTCGCCGGAAATGCCCCCCAGCCACGCGTAGAACAGCTTCACCGGCCGGTAGGTCGCGAAACTGCCGTGCGTGAGGAGGCGATGGTAGCCGAGGCAGACGCCGAGGCTCCCGGTGACCCACGACAGCACCGCGAAGATCGCGAGCCCCGACCAGGTGAAGCACCACGGCGCGAACAGCGCGGCGGCGTGGATGGCGCCGATCCAGATCACGACCGGCCACTCCAGGTCGCTCCAGCGCCCGCCCGGGCGACGGTGGAGCGGCTCGGCCGCGCTGCCGGCGGCCGTCGGCAGCGAGCCCGGAGCCACCTGCGACTCCGGCCCGTCGATCGCCGAGCGGCCCAGGTCGAGGGCCTCGCGCGAGGCATCGGACACGGGCGCGTCGTGCGCCGCCGCGGCGGCGTCGCCGGCAGCCGGCGAGCGACGGTGGCGGAGCGCGTCCGGGCGACGTTCGGCCGGGCGGGTCGGGGCTGAACCACGGTGCTTCGACGTCATGTCGGGGAAGACCTCGGGGGTGCGGGCGGCCGCTCGGTGACGGCCGATCCACTGTGATGCATTTCCGCCGTCTTGCCACCGCCGCCGGGTCAGGCGACGGTCGATTCGACGTCAAGAATCGGTCAAGAAACCGGCTTCCAGCGTGGTTGCCGGGCAGGCCCCGGTCAACGCCGGGCGGGGCCGTCGGCGGGAAGGGCCCCCGTCGAGGGGGGCAGGGGGAGCACCGACAGGATCCAGGCCGACGCTTCGGTCGCCGGAACCGCCCGAGTCGCGCCGGGGGACAGCGCCCAGGCCAGACGATCGACCGGCAGTGGCTGGAGCGGGGGCTCGAGCAGCGCCCGTCCCCCGACCGCGAGCAGCCCCTGCGGGGACGCGGCGCCGAAGCGGAGACCGGCGACGTCCAGCGTGATGCGGGCCTCGAGCGCGTCGTACGGCACGCGTCGCGGGGCCCCGGCGCCCCCCCAGGCGGGCCCCGGCCGGGCCCCGACGACGCCGAGGAGGACGTCGAGCGTCGCCCGGTCGACGGCGCCCGGCCCGCCGCTGATCGTCGCGTCGGCGGCCGCCAGGCGGCCGCCCGACAGCGTGGCGGAGGCGACCTCGACGCGCGCCCGTCCCTCCGCCGCCAACGGCAGCGTTCGGGTGCAGGCGGCGAGATCGACGCCGTCGAGCGATCCGGCGATCGTCCCGCGCAGCGCCCCCCCCTCCACGACCAGACCGCAGCGCCCCGCCACGGTCGCGCCCCCTCCCATCCGGTCGACGAGCCCGGGGCGATCGAGGATCGCGGCCACCAGCCCGAGCGCCACCGGCCGAGCGAGCGCCGACTGGATCTCGATCCGGGCGGGCTCCGCCTCCGTCTCGCCGAAGGCCTGCACCACCAGCGCGTCGTCGTCGCCGTCGGCGAGCGAGCGGACCCGGATCGCCCGCCCGTTCCCGGCCGCGACGCATTCGCCGCGCAACGCGAACCGCGCATCAACGCCTGCGCCGGAACCATCCCCGGCGGCCAGCCACACCCCCTCGCACTCGACGACGACGTTGCGACCGAAGCGGTGCGGCTCCCCGAGCCAGTCGCGCCCGAGCCGCGCCGCCAGGGAGGCGGCGCGCGGCGAGGCCTCCACGCCGGAGGCCCGCAGCCGCACCTCGCCCGCGGAGGTCTCGAGCTCCACGCGCGGGATCGTCGCCACGACCTCGCCGCCCGCGCGGGCGACCACCGCCTCGAGGCGCACGACCCCCGGCCGCGGGTGGACGACACGGCCCGCCGAGAGCCCGACGCCCAGCGCCGCCTCGAGCGAGCGCTCGACCGACCGGCGGTGCGCCGGGGCATGACGCCAGGCCCCGAAACCGGCCAGCAGGGCCGCGGGGAGCAGTCCGACGAGGAGGAACGCCCGGCGTGCCAGCCGCGTGCGTCCGGAATGATGGGCCACGAACATCCTTGTTCCCCGCCGGCTTGTTCCCCGCCGCTTCCCGCCCCGTCCGGGGCCGTGCGGAGCCCCTCAGCGCTCCCGGGCGAGGCGGTGGTAGAGCTCCCACCGCGCTTCCATCTCCGCCACGCTGTCGCCGCCGAACTTGTCGACCAGCGCCGCCGCCACCTCGAAGGCCACCACGTGCTCCACGATCACCGACGCGGCGCTCACGGCGCAGACGTCGCTGCGCTCGTAGGCGGCCTCCTCCGGCTCCTTGGTGCGGAGGTTGACGCTCTCCAGCGGCTTCCGCAGCGTGCTGATGGGCTTCATGGCGGCGCGGACCACCAGCGGCTGGCCGTTGGTGATCCCGGCCTCGAGCCCCCCGGCGTTGTTGGTGGGGCGCGTGAAGCCCAGATCGGCGCGCCCGCGGGCCGCGGCGTCGTAGTGGATCGGATCGTGGACCTGCGAGCCACGGCGCCGGGCCGCCTCGAATCCGAGGCCGATCTCCACCCCCTTGATCGCCTGGACGGCCATCACGGCCTGCGCGATGCGCCCGTCGAGTTTGCGATCCCACTGGGCGTGGGTGCCCAGGCCGATGGGCAGCCCCTCGACGCGCACCTCGACGATTCCGCCGAGCGTGTCCCCCTCCTTGCCGACGCGGTCGATGAGCGCGGTGACCTCGGCGTCGCGCTCCGGGTGGAGGGAGTAGACGGCGCTGGAGTCGCGGAGGGCCCGCAGCTGGTCGGGCGTGCCGTCGCGGCCGCCCAGTTCGATGCCACCGAGCGCCGTCACGAAGCCCGCCACGGAGATCCCGAAGCGCGCGAGCAGCTGCCCGGCCAGCGCTCCGGCGGCCACCCGGGCCGCCGTCTCGCGGGCGCTGGCACGCTCGAGGACCGCCCGCACGCCGCCGAGATGCTTGACCGACCCGGCCAGATCGGCGTGGCCGGGGCGCGGACGGTCGATGTCGTCGAGACGCTCGAGCTTGGCGTCGCGGTTGATCACCTCGAGGGCCAGCGGGCTGCCCAGCGTCGTCCCGCGCCACAGACCGGAGAGGAAGCGGACCGCGTCGGTCTCGAGCCGCTGTCGTCCGCCGCGGCCGTAGCCCCCCTGACGGCGCACGAGCTCGGCGTCGATCGCGGCCTGATCGACCGCGAGCCCCGCGGGGAAGCCGTCGACGAGCGCCACGAGCGCCGGCCCGTGGGATTCACCGGCCGTCCAGTAACGCAGCATGGGTGGGGGGGATTGAGGGGGTGGCGGGAGGCGGGCGCGGGGGGACCGCGGCCGATTCTAGTGACGCCACGGGCCGGTCCCTAGGTCATTGCCCGGGGGGAAACGGGCCGTCGGCCGCCCCTCAGGCGGCCACGCCCTCCGGGAGGCCGCCGGTGAGAAGCCGGCAGGCCTCGAGGTATTTCCCCCGGGTCCGCGCCACCACGTCGGGCGGCAACTCGGGCGGCGGGCTCGCCTTGTCCCAGGCGCTGGACTCGAGCCAGTCGCGGACGAACTGCTTGTCGAAGGAGTCGGGAACCCGCCCCCCACCGACCTGCGCGGCGGGCCAGAAGCGCGAGGACTCGGGGGTCAGCACCTCGTCGACGAGGATGATCGCGCCGTCGGCCGTCCGCCCCCACTCGAACTTGGTGTCGGCCAGCACGATCCCGTGCGCCGCCGCGTGCGCCGCGCCGCGCGCGAACACGTCGAGGCTCCGGGTGCGCAGTTCGGCGGCGAGGTCGGACCCGATCGCGTCGGCCATGGCGGCGAAGGGGACGTTCTCGTCGTGGCCGGAGGCCGCCTTCGTGGCCGGCGTGAAGATCGGCTCGGGGAGCGCGTCGCCGGCGGACAGCCCGGCCGGCAGCCGCTCGCCGCAGACCGTGCCGTGCCGGCGGTACTCCGCCCACCCCGAGCCCGCCAGGCGCCCGCGCACCACGCACTCGAAGGGGACGACGGTCGCCGCGCGGACGAGCATCGTCCGACCGCGCAGCGGCGCTCGGTCGACCGTGGCCGGCAGATCCATGGCGTCGACGTCGGTGGTGAGGAGGTGGTGGGCCACCGGCCGCGGCCCCTGGGCGAGCCAGCGGAACCAGTGCGCCGAGATCGCCGTCAGGACGCGCCCCTTGTCGGGGATCGGCGTGGGGAGCACCCAGTCGAAGGCGCTGATCCGGTCGGTGCTGACGATCAGCATCCGCCCCTCGCCCCCGTCGTCCGGGAGGCGGTAGCAGTCGCGCACCTTGCCGCGGTGCAGCGGCCCGAGAGGGAGATCGGTGCGCACGACGGCCGCGCTCGCGGCGGCCGCCCCGGAGTCGTCGTTGCGTCGCATGCCGAGGTTGTACCAGAGCCCGCGGCGGGCGCGGGAGCCGGCGCCGCCGCCGCGGGGCACGGCGCTGACGGCGTGCGGCGGCGGACGTATCCTTGTCGGGGAGCCGCACCGTCTCCCGCTCCCCGGGGGCGGTGTCCCCCGCCGGCCCGACGAGGATCCACGCCGCATGCCCCCCGACGCGCCGCGCGCCCTGATCACCGGCATCACCGGGCAGGACGGCTCCTACCTCGCCGAGTGCCTCCTCGCCCGGGGCTACGAGGTGCACGGGCTCATCCGCCGCTCGAGCACCTTCGGCACGCAGCGGATCGATCACCTCTACCGCGACGTGCACGAGTCGGGGCCGGCGCTGGTGCTGCATTACGGCGACATGACCGACGCCGCCGGGCTGTCGCGGCTGCTGCGCGAGACCGACCCTTCCGAGGTCTACAACCTCGCCGCGCAGAGCCACGTGCGCGTCAGCTTCGACCAGCCCACCTACACCGCCGACGTGACGGCCCTGGGGACGCTGCGGCTCCTGGAGGCGGTCCGCGACCATCAGGACGCCACCGGGCGGACGGTCCGCTTCTACCAGGCGTCGAGTTCGGAGATGTTCGGCAGGGCCGTCGAGACGCCGCAGAGCGAATCGACCCCCTTCCGCCCCCGCTCGCCGTACGGCGTCGCCAAGGTCTACGCCCACTGGATCACCGTCAACTACCGCGAGAGCTACGGCCTGCACGCGTCGTGCGGGATCCTCTTCAACCACGAGAGCCCGCGGCGCGGCGAGACCTTCGTGACGCGGAAGATCACCCGGGCCGCCGCCCGCATCAAGCTGGGACTGCAGAAGAAGCTCTATCTCGGCAACCTCGACGCGAAGCGCGACTGGGG
>CAISKG010000465.1 GCA_903885855.1 uncultured Planctomycetaceae bacterium | reverse complement strand
TAGCTACCGCTGGAACCCCGAGCTGTGGGCGGCGCAGGGCTACGTGGTCGCCATGCCCAACCCGCGCGGCTCGACCGGCTTCGGCCAGGCCTTCGTCGACGAGATCACCGGCGACTGGGGGGGGAAGTGCTACCGCGATCTCGTCGCCGGCCTCGACGCCGTCACGGCGCTGGAGTTCGTCGACGAGCGGCGCGTGGCCACCGCCGGGGCCAGCTTCGGCGGCTACATGATGAATTGGTTCGCGGTCAACGACATCGCCCCGCGCTTCCGCTGCCTCGTCACCCACTGCTCGGTGTGGAACTTCGAGAGCATGTGGGGCACGACCGACGAGCTGTGGTTCGACGAGAACGACCACGGCGGCCTCCCCTGGGAGCAGCCGGGCCGCTACCGCGAGTACAGCCCCCACGCCCGCGCCGGCGAACTCGGGCGCCACAAGGTGCCGATGCTCGTGATCCACAACGATCTCGACTTCCGCTGCCCGATCGGCCAGGGGCACGAGCTCTTCTCGGCGCTGCAGCGCCAGGGGGTCGAGAGCCGGTTCGTGAATTTCCCCGACGAGGGCCACTGGGTGAACAAGCCGGCCAACGCCCGCCGCTGGCACGAGGAGGTGTTCGCCTGGCTCTCGCGCCATTGCCCGGCCGGGGGGCGGTGACGATCGCCTCGGCGAGCGCATCGGCGGCGAGCAGGCGGCATGAGTTCCCTCGCTACAAACGCTCGGGATCCTCACGCCGACCCGCTCGCCTTCGCGTCTCGAACATCGGCAGCGCGCATGCCCGCCTGCGCACAGGGCGCGAGGGGAGGGGTCGGCCATGCCCCGGGAGCCGGCGTAGCCGGCCAGCGCAGCCCGGAGGGCGGAAGCGCAGGCGGGTCCGAGCGAGCGGAGGCCATGGAAGGCCGACGTGAGCGTCCGGCGACGGGGCGTGGCCGACCCGACGCGGCGAGGACGCGGTGCCGCCCGCCTCCTCGAGCGCATCCGCGGCGAGCAGGCGGCATGAGTTCCCTCGCTACAAACGCTCGGGATCCTCACGCCGACCCGCCCGCCTCAGCGTCTCGATCAGATGTCGCTGAGGCGGCCGGTGCTGTCGCCGAGCTTGTCGGTCGGGCAGCCGAAGCCCTCGAGCATCGCCAGGTAGAGGTTCGTCAGCGGCGTGCCGCTGGTGTGCACGACGTGCCGGCCCGGCTTGGCCACGCCCCCGCCGGCACCGGCCAGGAGCACCGGCAGGTCGTCGTGGTTGTGGCGGTCGCCGTCGCCGATCCCGCTGCCGTAGAGCACGAGCGTGCGGTCGAGGAGGGAGCCGTCCCCCTCGCGCGTGCGGTCGAGTTTCTCGAGCAGGTACGCCAGCTGGGTGACGTGGAAGCGGTTGATGCGCTGCACCTTGGCCTGCTTCGCGGCGTTGCGGCCGTGGTGGGAGAGGTCGTGATGGCCCTCTGGCACGCCGATGAAGGAGTAGCTCTTGTTGCTGCCCTCGTTGGCGAACACGAACGTCGAGACGCGCGTAGTGTCGGTGAGGAACGAGAGCACGAGCAGGTCGGCGAGGATCCGCAGGTGCTCCTCGTACTGCTCCGGCACCCCGTCGGGCCGCTCGAGGCCCAGGTCGCGGGCCGAGGTGGCCGAGGAGAAGCGGTCGAGCCGCACCTCCAACTCGCGGACGGCGGTGAAGTATTCGTCGAGCTTGCGCCGGTCGCCCGCGCCCACGGTCCGCTCCACGCCGCGGGCCTCCTCGCGGACGTAGTCGAGGATGCTGCGCGAATGGCGCTCGCGGCGCAGGCGGGCCTCGTCCGACTCGCCGGCGCGCCCCGCCGCGAAGAGGCGGTCGAAGACCAGCCGGGGATCGCTCTCCTTGGGAACCGACTGCGACTCGCTGCGCCAGGAGATGTTGGAGGAATAGACGCAGCTGTAGCCGGAGTCGCAGCTCCCCGACTGCCCGCCCCCCTCGGTGCCGATCTCGAGCGAGGGGAGACGCGTGCGCTTGCCGAGGTGGGCGGCGGCGAGCTGGTCGACCGACACGCCGGCGCGGATGTCGGCGCCGGCGGTCTTGCGCGCCTGCGTGCCGGTGAGGAAGGTGGCCAGGGCCCGGGCGTGGTCGCCGGGGCCGTCGCCGTTGGCGGCGGCCTTCTGCTGGGCGAGGCCGGAATGGATCGAAAACTTCCCATACACGCCGCACAGCGGCTCGAGCGTGGGGGGCAGGTCGAAGCCGGCGCCCTGCTGCTTGGGGGTCCAGTCCTCCATGTGGATGCCGTTGGGCACGTAGAGGAAGGCCGCCCGCACCGGCGCGGCCTCCGCGCCGCCGGCCGTCGCCGCGGTGGCCGTGCCGGCCGCGTGCGGCAGCATGGCGTCGAGCAGCGGCAGGGCGATCGTGGCGCCGGTGCCACGCAGGAGCATCCGGCGGGAGAGCGGGGTCGGCATGCGGGCACTCCTCGAGCGACCGGCCCGGGCGACACGCCCTCGCCGATCGCGGATTCCTGGGAATGGTCGACGGTCCCCGGACCGCGGTCAATGGTATCCCGCTTCCGCAGCCGGGGCTT
>CAISKG010000464.1 GCA_903885855.1 uncultured Planctomycetaceae bacterium | reverse complement strand
GGCTTCCGCGACGGCGCGGTGCGGCCCCGGCGCGAGACCAAGGCCAGCGTCTTCCCCCCCTGGGCCGACGGCGGCCACGCGGTGGTCGACGTGCCGGAGGCGGTGTGGATGGACGGCCCCGACGGGACGCCGCAGCTCGAGTTCCTCGCGCACACCCACATCCCCACCGTCTGGGACCGGGCAGGCGTGGAACTGCCCGCGCGGGAGTGGACGGAGGAGCCGGGCGGCGTGCTCGCGCTCGAGATCCCGCTCCCCGACGGGGTCGTGCTCGCGTCGCGGATCGAACCCGGCCGCGACGGCGTGCGGATGGAGTTCCGGGTCACCAACGGCTCGCCGCGCGCCCTCTCCGGCCTGCGCGTGCAGATGTGCACGATGCTCGCCGGCCTCGCCGGCTTCGACGCCGCCACCAACGACAACAAGCGCTTCGCCCCGCCGCTGGCCGCCTGCCACGACGCCACGGGCACGCGCTGGATCGTGACCGGCTGGGAGCCCTGCGGCCGGGCCTGGGGCAACCCCCCCTGCCCCTGCCTCCACGCCGATCCCGTCGTGCCCGACTGCCCCCCGGGGGAGTCGCGCGCGGTGCGCGGCTGGCTGTCGTTCCACGAGTGGCCCGCGGGCACCGACGTCGACGCGGAACTCGCGCGCCTCCGCGCCGCCGTCTTCGATTGACCCGCCGGCGCCGCCTCCCATCGCGGCGTATGCTCGTGGCATGGATGCCGCGGTGCCCCTCTTCGATCTGGCCGGCGTGGGCCTCGAGCGCGACGGCCGCAGCCTCGTCTCCGGGGTGGACTGGCGCGTGATGCCGGGCGAGCGCTGGGCGCTCCTGGGCCCCAACGGCTCCGGGAAGACGACCCTCCTGTCGCTGGCGGTGGGGCGGGCCTGGCCCACCGCCGGGCGCATCGAGCGATTGGGGCGCGAATACCAGGATCTGCGCGCCCTGTGGCGGCGCGTGGGCATCGTCTCGGAGACGGTGGCACGCGACATCCCGGCCGACGAACGGGCCCTCGACACCGTCACCAGCGGCTGCACGGCGCAGTTGGGACTGCGCTTCTTCGTGGGCCTCGAGCCTTCCGCGGCCGAGCGCGATCGGGCCGCCGCGGAGCTCGCGCGCGTGGGCTGCGCGCGGCTGGCCGACCGCCCCTTCGGCGTCCTCTCGCAGGGGGAGCGCCAGCAGGTGATGGTGGCCCGGGCGCTCGTGGCCGACCCGCTGGTGCTGGTGCTCGACGAGCCCTGCGCCGGGATGGATCCGGGGGCCCGTGAGCGCTTCCTCGACTGGTTCGCCGGCCATCTCGGCGGGCTCAGGGCGCCGGCCGTGATCCTCGTCACGCACCACGTCGAGGAGATCCTCCCCGCCGTGGGCAACGTGCTCGTCCTCCGCGACGGACGGATGCTGGCCAGCGGGCCGACGGCCGCGGTGCTCACCCAGGAACTCTACGAGGCGCTCTACGACACGCGCCTCGCGCGCCTCGAGCGCGCCGGCGGGCGCCTGTGGCCGATCTGGGGCTGAGTCGGGATCGGCCGGGGGAGTCGCCGGCCCCCGGACCGGATCGCGCGGCGGTGTCCTCGCGCCGGCAGGGCGGGAAGCGGCCCCCGGCCCCTTGGCAGCGGCCCCCGCGGAGCGGATCATCGACGCGTGGTGCAGCCAGCGGCGGCACGCCGCCGGGGGGAGGCTATCGATGCAGGCCGGATCGCTCGTTCTCACGCGCCGCTCCTTCGGCCTCGTCCAGGGCGGCTTGGCGGCCTGCGTGGCGTCATTCCTGCTGCTGCTGCTCCTCCCGGTGGCGCCGCTGTTCGGCGCCGAGGCGCAGCGGGTGTCGGCGGGCCTGCGCGCCCTTTCGGACGGCGCCTTCCGCGTCGGCCCGATCCTCATGGCGGCCGGGGTCTTCCTGGGGGCGGCGGCGCCTTGGATCTCGGGGGTGCCCCGGCGCGCGGTCGTCACGCTGCTGGTCGCCGCGGGGCTCCAGGCCTGGGCGCCCGTCTGCTACGCGGCCGATCTTCCCGCCCGCTTCCTCGGTGGGACGGCCGGCCACCTCGGCGCGTTCGTCCCGGTGATCCTGGCGATCGGCTGGGCCACGATGCTCGCGGCGCTGTGCCGGTGGGTGGTGTCGGTGGAGCGCAGCGACGTCGAGGACGCCGAGCCCGGGCGCGTGATGGCCGCCGACACCGACGACGTCGTCGCCTGGGAGGCGCTGGCGGGCCGGTCCGCGCGGCTGGTGTGGTGGGGGGTGGTGTTCCTGCTGGTGGCGCTGGGCCTCGACCAGGCGCTGCCCTGGCTGGCACGCCTGGGCATGGGGCCGCGCGAGGCGGCGATCACCGCCGTGATCGCCGTTCCCGTGATGGCCGTCTGGGGCATCGTGCTCGTGGCGCGCCTCGGCATGCTCTCCGGCGCGGTGGCGTGGGCGATGCACCGGGGCGGGGAGCGGCCGCCCGGCGCCGACGCCG
>CAISKG010000463.1 GCA_903885855.1 uncultured Planctomycetaceae bacterium | reverse complement strand
CCGTCTGCTCGAGGCCCAGGCGTTGGCGACGACCATGCTCGACCGCGCCAGGCTCGATCTGGAGCGGACGTCGGTGGTGGCTCCGGTCGATGGGGTGGTCGTCGAAGACAAGGTGGAGCAGGAGTCGTACGTCGCCAAGGGGACGACGCTCGTCGTCCTGGAGGACACCAGCGCCGCGGAGGTGAAGACCAGCCTCCGGATGGACGAGGTGGCGCGCGTGTGGGGTTCGCGGTCGAGCGACGAATCCTCTCCTGGAGCCCACGAGATTCCCGACACCGCCGCGTCGGTGATCTTCAAGATGGGCGACCGCACCTACCAATGGAAGGGCACGCTCTCGCGGCAGGAGGGCCGCGGTCTCGACGAGAAGACCCGAACGCTGCCCTGTCGCGTGCTCGTGCCGGATCCTCGGGCGGTGCAGGCCATCGACGCCTACGGCGCCCCGATGCCGCGACTGCCGCCGGAGGCTCCGCGGTCGCTGTTGCGGGGGATGTTCGTCGAGGTGCTCGTGCACGTCGACACCGGGCAGCCGCTGGTCTCGATCCCCGAGGATGCCCTGCGGCCGACGGGAGAGGTGTGGGTGGTGCGCAACGCCGCGCTGGTGGTGCTCAAGCCCCATCCCCTCCACGTCGGCGGCGGGCTCGCCCACTTCGACTCCGCCACCTCGGGGCTCGTCGCCGGCGATCGCGTGGTGACGAGCCAATTGAGCAACGTGCGCGACGGGATGGCGGTCAGCGACGGTGATGCGGCGGTCGAACGGCGCGCCCAGGACGATGCCGTCGATCCCGGGCCGGGCTGAGGCCGGGCTTTCGACGGGGGAGTCGCGGAGGATCAGCGATGCGGACGATCGTCAGTTGGACGGTGCGCAACATGCCGGCGATGAACACGCTGGTGATGGCGATCCTCTTGGTCGGTGCGGCGGCCTTCTGGACCATGCGGCGCGAGACGTTCCCCGAATTCGATCTCGACATCATCCTCGTCGCCGTGCCCTATCCGGGGGCCAGCCCCGACGAGGTCGAGGAGGGGATCTGCCAGAAGATCGAGGAAGCCTGCCGCAGCGTGGCCGGCATCAAGAAGCTCACGAGCGTCGCCCAGGAGGGAATGGGCTACTGCATCTTCGAGCTCAACGAGAGCGTGTCCGACGCCCTCAAGGTGCTCGGCGAGATCCGCTCCGAGGTGGAGCGCATCCCCAGCCTCCCGGAGCTGGCGGAGGATCCGAAGGTCGAGCAGGTGACGCTCCGCACGCCGGCGATCAAGGTCGGGGTGCTCGCGCCGGTCGTCGGCGAGGGGGCGGACGAGGTCTCGGAGTGGGGCCTGCGCGACGTGGCCGAGCAGGTGCGCGACGAACTGCTCTCGCTCCCGGCCGTGTCGGCGGCGAATCTGACCGGCGCCCGCGACTACGAGATCGACATCGAGATCAGCGAGGAGACGCTGCGCAAGTACGGCCTGAGCCTGCAGAAGGTGGCGGAGATCGTGCGGCGCGAGAATCTCGAGCTTCCCGGCGGCACGATCCGCAGCCAGGGGGGCGAGGTGCTCTTGCGCGGCAAGAACAAGCGCTACGTCGGCCAGGAGATCGCCAAGCTTCCGCTCGTCACACTCCCCGACGGGCTCGTGCTCACCGTGGGCGATCTGGGCACGGTGCGCGACGACTTCTCGGATGTGGCGTCGGTCAACCGGATCAACGGCCGCAAGGGGATGGTGATCTCGATCGACCGTAGTTCCGCGGAGGACCTGCTGGCGATGGTGGCCGCCGTGCGCGGCTACGTCGGCACGGCGAAACTGCCGCCGGGCTACGAACTGGCCGTCTGGTCGGACCAGTCGGTCGACGTCCGCGACCGCCTGGAGATGCTCGTCTCCAACGGCATGCAGGGACTGCTGATCGTGTTCGTGATGCTGTCGCTGTTCCTCGACATCAAGACCGCCTTCTGGGTCGCCTCGGGCATCCCGTTCGCCATGTTCGGCACCGGCATGCTCATGTACCTCACCGACCAGACGCTCAACATGCTGTCGATGTTCGCCTTCCTGATGGCGATCGGAATCGTCGTCGACGACGCGATCGTCGTCAGCGACAACGTCGACCGCCACCGCCGGATGGGGAAGAGCCCGGTGCGGGCGGCGATCGACGGGACCGTCGAGGTCATCCCCAGCGTCATCTCGAGCGTGCTGACGACGGTGATCACGTTCCTGCCGCTGTGCTTCGTGTCGGGGGTGATGGGGAAGTTCATCGCCGTCATGCCCTTCGCGTTCATCACGGCGCTGTTGATGTCGCTCGGTGAGTCCCTGCTCGTGCTCCCCGGGCATCTCGCCCACGACAAGAATCTCGTGTTCACGATCCTCGGATTCCTGCTCGCTCCCTTGAAGCCGCTCTTGTCGGTCGTCACGTGGGCACAGCGGACGTGCGACCGGAGCCTGAAATGGTTCGTGAAGACGATCTACGCGCCCACGCTCGACCTGGCCCTCGACAACCGGGGGAGCGTGTTGGCGATGGCCCTGGGCCTGCTGGTGCTCGCCGCGGGGCTCGTGCGCAGCGGCACCACGCCCTTCTCGCTCTTTCCCAAGGTCGACGCCAATCGGCTGGTGGCGAAGATCTCGTTCCCCGACGGCACGCCGGCGAGCGTCACCGAGGAGGCGACGGCGCGGCTCGAGCAGGCCGTCTTCGACGTGTCGCAGCGGCTCTCGGAGCCCGGCAACCCGATCGTGGAACTCGTGAACCGCTCGGTGGGCAGCGTCTCGACCGCGGGCGAGGTGGGCCCCGGTGCCCGTGCCAGCGGCAGCCACATCGGGGCGGTCTCCGTGGAGCTCGTGGACGGTGAGCGGCGGCAGGTGACGAGCGAGGAGTTCATCAGCGAATGGCGCAGGGGCGCCGGCGACTTCCCCGGCGTCGATTCGCTCACCTTCGGCAGCGAAAACATCGGTCCCGGCGGGAAGCCGATCGAGTTCAAGCTGCTCGCGCCGAGCGAGCCGGAGGGGGTTCGGCAGTTGGAGGCCGCGGTCGAGCGCTGCAAGGAATGGCTCGCCCAGTATCCCGGCGTGATCGACATCGACGACGACTCCCGCCCCGGGAAATGGGAGTACCAGCTCAAGATCAAGCCGCGTGCCGAGGCGATGGGCGTGTCGCTGGCCGACCTCGCCGCCACGATCCGGGCGAGCTTCTACGGCGAGGAGGTGATGCGGCTGCAGCGCGGCCGGCACGAGGTCAAGCTGATGGTGCGCTATCCGCCCGACGAGCGCCGCAGCTTCGCCGTCCTCGACGAGATCCGCGTCACCGGGCCCGACGGCGTGAAGCGGCCCGTCGGCGAGCTGGCGGACGTGGAGGTGGTCCGCGGCTATTCGGAGATCAACCGCCTGGGCCAGAAGCGATCGATCTCGGTGGTCGCCGACATCGACGTGGCCAAGAGCTCGCTGACGAGCACGCAGGTGGTCCGCGATCTCGAGAAGCGACTGATGCCGGGCTTGCTCGAGGAATACCCCCTGGTGCGCGTGCGCTGGGAGGGGGAGCAGGAGCAGACGCGCGAGAGCCTCGACAGCCTCTTCACGGGATTCGTCGTCGCCCTGTTCGCGATGTTCGTGCTGCTCACCATGGAGTTCAAGTCGTACTTCCAGCCGTTCATCATCCTGGCGGCTATCCCCGTCGGGTGCGCCGGGGCCGTGTTCGGCCACGCCCTGATGGGGATGCCCCTGACGCTGTTCAGCATGTTCGGCCTCGTGGCGCTGGCGGGGGTGGTGGTGAACGACTCGATCGTGCTCGTGGACTTCATCAACGCCCGCGTTAGGGAAGGGCAGCCGCTGCGGCTGGCGCTGCGGGAGGCGGGATGCGTGCGATTCCGTCCGGTGTTCCTCACGAGCATCACCACGATCGGCGGGCTCATGCCCCTGCTGCTCGAGACGAGCTTCCAGGCGCAGTTCCTCATTCCGATGGCGACCGCGCTGGCCTTCGGACTGGCGCTGACGACGCTGCTCGTGCTGATCCTCGTGCCGGTGATGTATTCGTTCTTCGGCACCTCGGCACGCGAGGAAGACGAGGACGACGACGCGGGCCATGGCCACGGATCGGCCAGTGCCGTCGACCCGGACGAGGCGGAGCGGGAGTGGCTGCCCGACAATCTCCGCAACGTCACGGCGGGCGCACGGTCCTAGCCCGGCGACCCGGGCTCGCGCCTCAGACGCCCAGCCGGATCGGCCGCCCCTCGCCGAGCGTCGCCTGCAGCGACCGCGGCAGGCCGTCGAGGAGGCGCACCTGCGTGACGTCGAGGAGCGCGTCGAGGATCGTCGCCACGAGGTCGGGGATCGTCACCGGATCGCCCGCCGGCTGGCCGCCGTCGG
>CAISKG010000462.1 GCA_903885855.1 uncultured Planctomycetaceae bacterium | reverse complement strand
CTTGGTGGGCAGTGCCTCGTGCCCCTCGTGGGCGCGGGCGGCGGCCGCGAGCCCGGCCGCGCAGGCGAGCGCCCGGATCGCGCCGGCCACCGCGCGCCGCCCCCTCCCCTCACGGCTTGACCTCTCACGGCTTGACATAGTCCTCGGGCTCCTTGATGGCGTCGGGAGACTCCTTGGCCGTGCGCACGAACTCCTCCACGCACGGCGGGCAGCAGAATTCGTAGGTCTTTCCGCCGACGATCCAGGTGCACTGCGGGTTGGCCTTCGTCTCGGAGATCGGGCAGAGCCTGTCGCCGGGCTGCGGGTCGGCGTCGTGCTTGGCCTTGAAACCCTTGAACTTCTGCTGCGCGGTGCGGCGGCCGTTGGCCTCGATGTCGGCGACCGTGTACCTGCCCCCCGGCGTGAGAAACAGCGTCGCGGCCTCGTCGTCGGCCAGCGCCGCGGGCATGGCCTCGGCGCCGGGGGCGTGCGGCGGGGCCGAGCTGAAGGCGACGCGGAAGCGGTCCTTGTCGATCCGCAGGTTCGGGATGGTGACGTCCACCGGCCGGCCGCGGAGCGCCTCGGGGAGGGTTCCCTTGAAGCATGAGGTCATCCCCTCCGCGTCCCCCTCCTGCGGCTCGGCTTCGATGCGGATCGCCACCGCCTCGCGTGCGCCGGCGGCCTTGACGTAGGCGGTGAGCGACTGCAGCTGCGTCTCCTGGATGCGCGTCTCGTCGGCGCCGAGCAGGTAGAGCCGGAGCACCCCCTCCTCCTCGAACACGGGCTCGACGTGGTAGCTGTCGCGGCCCAGCGGCACGATCGTGCCGCCGTGGGCGCCGGCGACGTGCTCGTGGTCGGCGGCCTTCCCGGCCGGCGGCTGGGCCTGGGCGGCTGCCGGGGCGGGCGCGATCGCGCCCACGATCGCCAGCGCGATCCATCCCGCGACGGCGGGCAGGCAGTGGGGGCGCGGCGTGCCGGCGGCTCGGCGCGGGGGCGTGCGGGGATCCATGGGAGGCTCCTTCGTGGCGGGGGATGGGGTGGGCGGCGCGGCGGAGGCGCGGCCTCGGGAGGGGCCGCCTGCTCCGCTCGCGCGGAAGGCCCGAGGCGCGTGCCGCGACGGATCGGGGCAGGCCCAGGGGCTCTCGACGACGGGGCCGCGAAGCGCGCGGCCCCGGATCCGCTCACAAGCGCAGGATGCCGCAGGCGCGGAGGATCGCCCGGCCGGAGCGTGGGGGAGGCTCGCCGGCGGCGGGCTGGCAGGCGGCGAGCACGACCGCGCCCTCGAGTGCCGCAAGCGACGCGGAGAGCGCCGCATCCCACGGGCCCGACGGGGCGGCTTCACACGCCCCCGTCGGCGCTTGGAACGCCTGGCCGGCCAGGGCGGCCGAATGGATCGACTCGCGGCACCGGCAAGGGCGGTCGCTGTCATGCCCCCCGGGGGCGGCGTCGCGATGCGCGGCGCCGTCCGCATCGAGCGATCCGGCTGCATCCGCCGATGCGGCACAGCAGCAGCAACCCCCGCCGTCGCGCTCCGCCGCGGCGCCGCCCGCGTCGCCGGCCAGCGTGCAACAGCAGCACTGCGGCCCGACGAGCAGGGCGAGGCAGGTGACGAGCACGAGCAGGTGGCGGAGCCGGTCCATCGAAGTCCCCTTCTCCCGATTCACGCTATCCCGCCCCCGGCTGCCGGGCAAGCCGGAATGTCGGTGGGGCGCCGTCGCCCGGCGGAATGGCCCGGGCGGAAGGGGCCGGGAGCCCCGCCCGGCGGCCGGGCGGGCACGTGCCGCGCGTGGGGTACAGTACGGCCCGGCCGCCGGTCGCGCGGCCAATTGCCGGCGTCATCGGCGCCCCCCATCCACCACCGGCGACGAGCCCGACATGAGCCCGCTGTTGGTCTCGATGCTTCCCCCGCTCGGCGCCGGGCTGCTCGCCGCCGCGCTTGCCGCCTGGGTGGTGGTGCGGAGGCCGGCGTGGGCGGAACGCGCGAGCCGGGCGCTCGTCGACCCGCGCTGCCTGGCGGCGGCCGGGCTCTTGTCGGCGGTGGCCTGGATCGCGGCGCCTGCGGGCTCGCGGCCGGCGATCGGGTGGGCGATCGTGGGCGCGGCGCTCGTGGCGGTGCCGCTGGCCCTCGGGCTCTTCCTCTTCCCCGCCGAGACGCGTGGCGGCCGGCCGTCGGCCCCCACCCCCGCGCCCGCCGCGCGGGCCACTTTGCCAGAGCGGCTGCGCGCCCCGTGGGACAGCGCCTCCGACGGCCGTCCCCCGGCGGCGCTCGACCTCGGCCGGGCGGCGCTTGCGGCCTACGAGCCGCCCTTCGATTGGGAGGCCGCCGCCACGCGTCTGGGGTTCGACGGCCACGTGCCGCTGGCGGCGGGCTCGACGAGCGGTGTGGTGATGACCCTCGGCGACGAGGCCCTGGTCGCCTTCCGGGGCAGCGACGACTTCGGCGACTGGTTCGCGAATCTCGATCTCGCGCTCGATCCGATGGGCGAGGTGCACCGTGGGTTCGCCGCCGCCTACGCCTCGGTTCAGGACCAGCTCCGGGCGGCGCTACGGCATCGCGGCGTGCGTCAGGCGTGGCTCACGGGCCACAGCCTCGGCGGGGCGATGGCGGTGATCGCGGCGCTCGATCTGCGCCTGGGCGGGGGCGTGGGCGTGCGCGGGGTGATGACGTTCGGCCAGCCGCTCCTGCTCTCGCCTGCATTTGCCCCGGAGGCCAACCGGCTTCTCGCCGGCCGCTTCCTGCGATTCATCCATGGCGACGACATCGTGCCGAGGGTGGTGCCGGGGCTGCGGGGCGGCGGCAGCGTGCTGTGGTTCCGGGAGGGCGGCACGCTGTTGTTCCCGCCGCGGTCGGCGGTGCGCGGCATGCCCGGGGCGTCGCCTCAGGCGCCGGTCGACGAGGGGGGCCCCGTGCCGCTGTCGGAGCGGGCATTCGCGGAGGCGCAGGCGCGGCTGCGCGGGATCGCGGGCAGCGACGCCGCCCGGATGCTTCCCACCCCCGCCGACCATCCGATGACGCTCTACCTCCGCGCGGTGGAGCGTCACTTCGGTGCCGTGGAGGCGGGCCGGTAGCGGGCCGGCTCGGCCGCGGGGGTGCGGCCGCGGCCCGGCTGCGGCTACGATCGCCGGCGGCCGCGGCGTGCTCCGGCGGTGCGTTGCCGGGCGGGGCGGCGTGGGCTCCGCGATCCCCAGGTGCGGCGGCGAGGATTCGATGGGCTGGCTCGTCTATCTGCTGCGCTGCCGCGACGGCTCGCTCTACACGGGGATCACGAACGACCTCCCCCGGCGGCTGAAGGCGCATGCGGCGGGGCGGGCGTCGCGGTACACGCGTTCGCGGTTGCCGGTGCGGGTGGTGCACGCCGAGCCTGCGGCGTCGCGTTCGGCGGCGCTGGTGCGTGAGGCGGCGATCAAGCGCCTGCCGCGGCGTGCGAAGCTCGCGATCATCCGCGCCGCCCGATAGGGCGCGGTGAGGGGGGGCACCGCTGCGGGGCGCCATCGCACCGAGAGGACATCGCACCGCCCTCGGTGGCTGTGGCGGGCCGTCCGCGATCGCCGCGATGTGAAAAAGGGCCGGAGGACCGCGACCTTGTCGCGGCCCGCCGGCCCGTGCCTCGTCGTGGGACCGGCGACCGCAGCTTCGTTACAGATCCTGGACACACTTTTTGTTGCCGTTGCACCAACAAAATAAGCGGCACTCATTCGACGTCTGACAGCGGCGGGAGTCGTAGCACACGCCTCGCGTCTCACGGGCTCTCCGAACATCGTCGATCGTCGCCACGCTGGGATGCATCCACTTGAACGCGGTGCACAGATGCCCACGGCGGCAGCATTCCTCGTACGAGATCGATTCGACGTAAACGGTCTTCGTCGCCAGAGGCCCGAGTTCAGGGGCCGGCACAGAAAACATGCCATACCCGAGCAATTGATCGGGAGTCACATCCGGCCTGTCGCGAACCAACCTCTGTACGGCCTCGAAACACGCGTCGGGGGTCTGATCATGCGTGATCTCCCCCTGGCTGCACTGGCACTCTTCGTCATGCGTCTTGGCATTGGCGCTCATCACCCTGGTCTCCTTGGAGGATATTCCTGAAAAAAGCGATCGACTGCCGCACCGAACGGCACCCGTCCTAGGGCGCTTACCGGTTCATCAAGGGGCCCAGCATGGCTTCCACCTGGTCGAACCGTACGTCCCGTATGGTATGGGCGAAAAAACATCCCCCAACCGGACACTTTCCCAAGGTGCGTCGCAATTCCGGATAGGCCCATCCTGAAACAGGCTGGGAACGCCCCCGGCTACACCGTCAATTACGTACCCATGAGACCTGGCGTACCCTCGCACGCGACCCGTGGCCCTGTATGGGGCACACGCGGCGTGGCTCCACTGTGTGCTCGGCCAGACCGTCCCTGACATCTCGGCCAGCCCGACGGCATCGCCGGCGACGCTGCTCCCACGCGAACTCACCGACTTGGCCGGAACGTCCGCCGGCCTCAGGCCATTGAATCGCCGAACGCGCGCGATGACGCGGCCGACACCGCGGCCGCGGTAGACTTCCCGCCATGGCCAAGAAACCATCACGCCGGCGCCCGGCGGCCAAGCCCCTCGATTCCTGGTCGGCGATCACCGCCGAGATCCGCCGCTTCCGTGACGAGCGCGACTGGTCGCAATTCCACACGCCGAAGGACCTGGCGGCCGCGATCGCCATCGAGGCGGGCGAACTGCAGGAGCGGTTTCTCTGGAAAACCGGACCGCAGATCGAGCGCGATCTCGAGCCGGGGGCCGCCCGTGACGCCATCGTCGAGGAGATCGCCGACGTGCTGATGTTCGCGCTCCTGCTGGCCGACCGACTCCACGTCGACGTCGGCGCGGCGATCGCCGCCAAGCTGGCGGCGAACGCGGCCAAGTATCCCGTGGCGCTCGCCCGCGGCAGCGCCCGCAAGTACACCGAGCTGCGCGAGCCGTGATCATCTACGCCGAGACCAAGGGGCGGTTCCTCGAGGATGTCGATCGCAACCGCCTCGAACGCCGGCTGATCGACGGCTTCGAGCGGCAGACCGGTGGCGTGCCGGCCGACCGGGGCGTGTGGGCCGACGAGTACGCGCGGTTCTCCGGAGCGCTGCGACGCGCCCGAGTCGACGACGACATGCAGGTGGCCATCGAATACCACATCTCGGCGGCTGGCCGGTTCCGGGTGGACGTCCTCCTCGCCGGCAACGACGGCACGTCCGACCACGGCCTGATCGTCGAGCTCAAATCGTGGAGCGAGGCCGACGTCTCCGAGGTTCCCGACCTCGTCTGGTCGCCCTACGGCGGCGGCTCGCTCGCGCAGCACCCTTGCGTGCAGGCACGGAAATACAAGGGGCTGATCCGGCGATTCAACGCGGACATCGCCGAGAAGGGAGTGGGCATCCACTCCGCGGCATACCTCTTCAATCTGCTCCGTCGGCATCCGGAGCCACTCGAGGATCCGCGCTACCGCCACATCCTCGACGACACCAGTCTGTTCCTCGCCGACGACACCGACGCCCTCTCGGCCTACATCGAGCGGTACGTCCGCCATCGATCGCGGCACGACGTGCTCTTCCTGCTCGAGAAGGGCCGGCTCATCCCCGCGCCGGCACTCATCGATCGCGTGGCGAGCATGCTCGACGGAAACGAGGAGTTCGAACTGCTCGACGCGCAGAACGAGGCCTTTCAGATCATTCGGCACGCGATCACCGCCACGGCCACGGCCGCGAAGCGGCAGGTATTCATCGTTCACGGGGGGCCGGGGACCGGCAAGTCGGTGATCGCCGTACGACTGGTGGCCGCGGTGCTCGAGTCGAGGCGGCTGGGCTTCTTCGTGGCGCCCAACAAGGCCTTCCGCGACACCCTCGTGGAGCAGCTCACCCAGCGGCACCACAAATACCGCGACGACGGCGAGGCCTTGTTCCAGTCGTCCTGGAGTTTCCATGCCTCCGACTTCTCCAAGGACCGCACCCACGAGGTCCTGATCGTCGACGAGGCCCATCGGCTCAAGGATCAGGCGTACCAGTACCGGGGCACCAGCATGGTGGACGACATGGTGCGGGCCGCCCGCATCAGCGTCTTCTTCCTCGACGAGACGCAGCGGGTGCAGTGGAACGACTCGGGCAGCGAGGAGCGGATCCGGGCGGCCGCGAAAAAGTTCGGGGCTCACGTCCATGCCCCGCTCACGCTCACCGCCCAGTTCCGCTGCGGCGGCTCGGACGGCTATCTCAACTGGCTCGACGACACGCTGCAGATCAGGCCCACGGCCAACTACGACGGCTGGGCGGACGGGCAGTACGACTTCCGCGTGTACGACGACGCCGAGGCGATGTACGCCGCGCTGCGGGCCAAGAACGATGCCAACAAGGCCCGGATCGTCGCCGGCTACGCATGGGAATGGCCGACCGCGGGGCGTCAGCGTCGCGGGCATGTGCAGCATGTGCGGGCGGGCCGCCTCGCGTTGCCTTGGAACTTCACCGACGAGACCTGGGCGACGGCAGCGGACGGCATCGATCAGGTCGGCTGCGTGCACACGTGCCAGGGAGTGGAGTTCGACTGGCTCGGCGTGCTCATCGGCGCGGATCTCCGCGTCGAGGAGGGGCGCGTGGTCGGCGATCCGTCACGGCGTGCGCGGACCGACTCCTCGCTCAAGGGCTCGAAGAAAGCGCTGCGGGAGTCACGCGGCGATCCCGCCGCCACGGCCTGCGTCGAGGCAAAGATCCAGGCGATCATCAAGAACACCTACAAGGTGCTCCTCTCACGGGGCCGCCGGGGATGTTTCGTGTGGTGCGCTGATCCCGGTCTGCGCGAGTACCTCCGCGCGCGGCTGCGACTGGCGTCGCGGTCGGGCACGCTCGCCGTGGCCCCGCCCGATCCCGGTGATTCGAGCGCCGCCGC
Organism: uncultured Planctomycetaceae bacterium; assembly: GCA_903885855.1. Classification (GTDB taxonomy): domain Bacteria; phylum Planctomycetota; class Planctomycetia; order Pirellulales; family UBA1268; genus QWOP01. The sequence goes on along the minus strand of CAISKG010000462.1, from coordinate 4,441 downwards.
CTTCCGTATCGAGCGGGAGCTTCCCGGTGCGCCGTACCGGGAGTGGCTGCCCCTCTACGACCTCGCGGCCGCCGCCGGGGCATTCGGCCCGAGCGTTCCGGCGGAATGCCTCGGCTGGGTGCCCACGCCGGCTGGCGTGCAGGCCGACGAGCGGCATTTCGTCGCCCGCGTCCTGGGAAAGTCGATGGAGCCCCTCATCCCGGACGGCTCGTACTGCCTCTTCAAGCGCGACGTGGCCGGCAGCCGTGGCGGCAGGGTGCTGCTCGTCCAGCACCAGGGCATCGCCGACCCCGAGACGGGAGGCACGTACACCGTGAAGGAGTATCGATCGCTCAAGGTCCAGAGCGACGATCCGGCCGACGGCCCATGGACGCACACGGCGATCCGGCTCTCGCCGCGGAACAAAGCCTTCCCGTCGATATGGATCGACCCCGACCACGCCGAGGAACTCCGGGTGATCGCGGAATTCGTCGCGGTGCTCGACGGGTAGCGTCGCATTCTTTCCGCGTGATGGAGCGACAGGCCGATCGCCGAGCGACGGCCGATCCGTCGCGGAAGCGCGTGGAGGGACGCCTTGAAGGCGACCACCTCGGGATTGCTACACTCTGCCGTTCGACGTCCTGGCGGAGCGGATGGCCGCCGGCGATTTCCGCCCCATTCCCCGACGACGCCGAGCGCCTCCCCATGCCTTTCGCCAAGATGCCGATCCTCCCGCGCCCCGGCGAGATGATCGCCCACCTCGACAAGAGCGTCCGTGGACAGGATAAGGCCAAGCGTGACATCGCCAACGCCGTCTACAACCACTATGTCTCGCAGGCCGAGCGCGACCGCGACGGCACGGACATGGGACGCCAGCACATCCTGCTGCTCGGCCCCACCGGCTCCGGAAAGACGTTCATCGTCAAGACGCTCGCCGACTACCTCGGCTTTCCGGTGAGCTTCGCCAGCGCCACTGCGCTCGTCGAAGTCGGCTACCGGGGCCGGCCCGTCGACGACATCATCAAGTCGCTCCTCGATCGTGCCGACGGGAATCCACGCCTCGCCGAGCGTGGCATCATTTTCATCGACGAGATCGACAAGATCCGGCGCCAGGACGTCGGCGGCATGCGCGACGTCAGCGGCGAGGGGGTGCAGAACGCGCTGCTCACCATGCTCGACGGCCGCATCGCCGACAACGTCGACAGCAACCGCCACGAGCCCATCGACACATCCCGCATCCTCTTCGTCTGCACCGGCGCGTTCGTCGGACTGCAGGAAATCGTCGAACGCCGCCTCGGCGTCTCCGGTGCACCGACGATCGGCTTTCCGACGCGTGCCTACGAAAACCTCACCGGCGTCCCCAATCAGCCGATCTATTCTTCGCTCTGCCAGGCGACGACGCCGGATTTCGTCGAATTCGGCATGATTCCCGAGTTCATCGGCCGCTTCGCCACGATCACCGCGCTCCACGAGCTCAGCCGTGCCGACATGCGTGCGATCATCAGCGAAGCCACGCAGGGCTCGGCCCTGAGCCGGCAGCAGAGGTTCGCGCGGCTCCACGGGATCGATCTCGAAATCACCGACGACGCGCTCGACGAGATCGTCGACGATGCATTCCGCCTGGGGACGGGCGCCCGCGGGCTCCACCGGCTCGTGAACGTGGCCGTCGACTCCGTCGACTACCGTTGGGGCGAGCTGGCCGACGACGGGGTGACGAAGGTCGTGATCGACCGGGAATGCCTCCTGGGGAAAGCCGGGCCGCAGCTGGTGCGGGGCGAGCGGACGCACCAGCGCCTCGACGAACAGCTGCGCCGGGACTGCATCACCAGCCTCCCCAACACCCCCACGTCGGCCCGCCCGCGCACGTCGGGCTCGCTCCCCAACGGGATCACCGACACCACCGGCTGGGACGTGGAGCGGGTGAGGAAGCTCCTCGAGGAGGTGAAGACCGAGCACATCGACTGGAAGGGAGCCACCAACAGTGCGAAGAAGTGGTGGGCGGCGTTCGAACACGAGAATGCGAACCAGCTGCAGCTGGTCCTTCGCACTGCGGAGGAACTGAAGATCCGGAAGGCGACGCTCGACGAGTTTTTCCTCGCCTGCATCTACAGCAACTGCGACAACATTCTCGCCACCCTTCACTACCTCGATTACCGCAAGCTCAAGGAAACCGAGGACCGCAAGAAGCGTGCCGAGGCGGAGCGCAAGAAGAAGCCGCCCACGCGCGACACGCCTCCGGAGACCGACGAAACGGGGACGGACGACGACGTCCCGTTCTGAGCCAGAGGGCCGGGCCGTGCGTCGCGATCCGGCGAACTGTGTCGCCCGCCCTCCCCCTGCCCGCCGCACCTACCCGCGATCGTTGCGAAACGCGGCGAAGCGCGACGCCAGCGTCGCGTCCAGCGCGATCGGGCGATGCGTCGCCACACTCTGGCGGCGTGGATCGCACGCCCGTTCAGAGCATGTCGGGGCCGATCGCACGCTCCAGGGTGTCGGCGGCCTCGGCGACGCTGGAGGCGTGGAGCCGGAATTCCTCCGCGTCGAGCGTGTCCACCGGGAGATCGGAGGAGGCCACCACCACCCATCCCGGCCCGTGGGCGATGAGGCCGTACCGCGCGAACGTGAGCTTCTCGTTGCGCTTGAGGAGATCGAGCGCCAACTCGCGCGTGAGGGCGGCGGCGTCGGCGTCGGGCAGCGGCCACGCCGGCGAGCTGATCGTGATCACACGCTTGCCGTCGAGCGACGCGCCCGCCGGCCGCACGATCACCTGCTGGGAGCGGCCCCCGTCGGTCGCGAAGCCCATCACGAAAACGCCCCCTTCCCGATTGATCGACCCGCGCAGGCCGGCCACGGCGGCGATGCTCTCGATCTGCCGCAGGACGGACTGCAGTTCCTCGTCGTCAGGCACCATCGCTGCGCTCCTTGGCGAATTGGGCGGCCACGAGGGCGCAGCCCTGCGGCGGCACCCCCATCACCTCGGCCAGCCGTTCGAGCCGCGCGATCTCTCCGGCGGAGACGCGGCCGTCGGTGCGGGCGATGTCGAGCAGGCCGTACACGATACGGTGGATCTCCAGCGCGCTGAAACGCCGTCGGCGGCCGCGGAAGGCCTCGGCGAACCGCTCCAGGCACGTCTCCGGCTGCGCGTGCGCCGCGGCCACGGCGGCGGCGACGTCGGTGCCGTCGGGGGCGATCTCGGCCAGACGCTGGTTCTCGCAGAGCGCCACGGCGCCGTCCTCGAGCGCCAGGTAGAGCCCGCCCCAGAAGAAGAACGCGCGGAGACGCAGATCGGCGATCGGCTCGCCGGAGTCGCTCGGCTCCATCATCCCGAGCATCGCCGCGATGGCCCTGTCGGCCACGCTGATCCGCTGCGGATCGCCCGAGTCGATCGCCTCCTGAAAAAGCAGCATCGCCCGCATGCGCAGCGGGGGGAACGGATGCGAGATGTGGTGGAAGTCACGGTCGCCGGCGGCGATCACCTCGTCGGCGAGCCGCTGCCACTGACCCGCGAACAGCTGCGGCGAGGCGACGACGCTCGTGGCGACGATCCCGGAAGCCACCTTGAACAACGCCCGAGCCGCCGCCGACAGCGATCCGCAGGCCACGAGGCCCGTGCGGTCGGCGGAGATCTCCATCGCCCGCTGCCAGCTGCGCACCCGCGCGGCGTCGCCGATCGGCAGGGTCCGGTCGGCCGCGAGGACTCCGGCGGGGATGTCCAGATGGCCGTAGGCTGCGTGCCCCAGTTCGTGCCCCAGCACGTAGGCCAATTCCTCGGCGTCGAGGTGATTCACCGTGGCACTCGACAGCGCCACGATCGTGCGTGACTGGCCCGGGGTGACGAACCCGTTGAGATCGGCGTCGTTGTAGACGAAGAGTTCGAGGTCGGGGATGCCCGGCAACTGGTCGCGAAGCCCGGCGATCGCCCGCGCGAGGTGGGGCAACACGGCCGGATCCACCATCACCGCGGAGGCGAGCATCGCCGAGCGGCTGGTTCTCGGGCCGCTTCCGGCCACGGTGCTCGCGATCCGGCGTTGCACGGCGGGGGAGGCCCGCAGACGGGCGGCGAGATCCCGATCGGGCGGAAAGCGCCACGCATCGCGGTCGGCCAATCGCATCGCCTTCACCTGTCGCCCGTCGTAGCCACCATCGGAACGAGATTCCCGTCAGGATCACGCGAGCGTAGCAACTGCCGATCGCCGTATTCAACCTCCCGTCACGCCTCCTCCGCTCCTTGGCCAGGCGTTGCGGAGGAACTGGGGACGAGTGCCACAGTCACGACGGGCCGATGGCTTCTCGGGGAAAAAGGCTTCCCCCGTCAGGCGGTCCCGTCGCCGAGCATGTCGACGTGTCAGGATTCGTTTCGGCCAGATTGCGAACAGCAGTTCGCGGCACCGCCGCGCGTCCTCCCTCTCCCACGAAACGACCACCGGTAAGCAGAACCCGGGTGACTGTGGGAGAGGGTCGG
>CAISKG010000461.1 GCA_903885855.1 uncultured Planctomycetaceae bacterium | reverse complement strand
CGGCCCGCGCGGAGGCGCTCCGCCGCGCCGCCGGGATCATGCGCCGCAGGCGCCACGAGCTGGCCGCCACGATCATCCGCGAGGTGGGGAAATCGTGGCGCGAGGCCGACGGCGACGTGGCCGAGGCGATCGACTTCTGCGAGTACTACGCGGCCGAGGCCCTGCGCCTCGCCGCGCCGCGCCGCCACGACGTGCCCGGCGAGGAGAACGTCACCGAGCTGCGCCCGCGCGGCGTCTGCGCCGTGATCGCCCCCTGGAACTTCCCCCTCGCGATCCTCGCCGGGATGACGACGGCGGCGCTGGTCACCGGCAACACGGTCGTCATGAAGCCGGCCGAGCAGTCGTCGCTCACGGGCCTGCGCCTCCACGAGATTCTCCTGGAGGCGGGCGTGCCGCCCACGGCGGTGCAGTTCCTCCCCGGCCGCGGGGAGGAGGTGGGGCCGGCGCTGGTCACCCATCCGGAGACGGCGATCGTGGCCTTCACCGGGTCGCGCGCCGTGGGCCTGGCGATCAACCGGGCGGCCGCCGAGGCGGTGGAGCGCGGCGCGACGCGGATGATCACGCGGATCATCGCCGAGCTCGGCGGCAAGAACGCGATCATCGTCGACGACGACGCCGATCTCGACGAGGCGGTGGTCGGCGTGGTGCACAGCGCCTTCGGCTTCCAGGGGCAGAAGTGCTCCGCCTGCTCGCGCGCCATCGTGCTCGAGAAGGTCCACGACGCCTTCGTGCGCAAGCTCGCGCCGGCGGTGCGCAGCCTGCGGATCGGGCCCGCCGCCGATCCGGGCGCACGCATCGGGCCGCTGGTCGACCGCGAGGCGTTCGAGCGGGTGCGGAGCCGGATCGCGGCGGCGGCGGCCTCGGCGCGCGAGATCGTGGCGGTGGATGCCGGCGATCGCGCCGAGCGCGGGTGGTACGTGGGGCCGGCGGTGTTCACCGACGTCGATCCGCGCTCGAGCCTCGCGCAGGAGGAGATCTTCGGGCCCGTGCTCGCGGTGATTCGGGCGCGCACCTTCGACGAGGCGATCGCGATCGCCAACGCCACCCCCTACGCGCTCACCGCCGGCGTCTTCTCACGCAGCCCCGGCAACCTCGAGCGGGCCCGGCTGGGCATCGAGGCGGGCAATCTCTACCTCAACCGCGGCATCACGGGGGCGCTGGTCGCGCGGCAGCCGTTCGGCGGCTACCGGATGTCGGGGGTGGGGAGCAAGGCGGGGGGGCCCGACTACCTCGTCCAGTTCACGGTGCCGCGCACCGTGACCGAGAACACCATGCGCCGCGGATTCGCCCCGGCGGCGACGGCCGACGGCCCGCCGCGGCGATCGGTGCCCTGACCGGGGGGAGGGGCGGCGGGGCCTCTCCGCCGGTAGCGGCGGGGGGACGTTGAGTCGCGGGGCGGCGCGTGCGAGGATTGCCCCCGCGACCGCCCGTCTCACGAAACCCTCACGTTCCCCCCCCAGACTTCGCTCGCCGACCAGGGGCGTTCCCCCTGCCGCCGTCGGCTCCCCCGGACTCCAGGAGCCACAGGATGCGAAGCTTCTTTCCGTCGGCCATCGGACCGCGGCGTCGTCGCTCGGTGCTGTCGGTCGTCCCGGCGCTCGTCGCCGCCCTCGCCCCGGCCGGTGTGCTCGTGGCCCAGGACGACGCCCCGCTGCCCCCCTACCGCAAGGCCGCCGGCGAGGTGGCGGGGTCGCTCAAGTGCGTCGGCTCCGACACCATGAACAACCTCGTCGCCCTGTGGGTGGAGGGGTTCAAGAAGTCGTATCCCGGCGTCCGCGAGGGGATCGAGGGGAAGGGGTCGGCGTCGGCGCCCCCGGCGCTCACCGAGGGCACGGCGTCGTTCGGCCCGATGAGCCGCGACTGGAAGCCCTCCGAGGTCGACACCTTCAAGGAGAAGCACGGCTACGCTCCCACGGTCGTGCCGGTGGCGATCGACATGCTGGCGGTGTTCGTCCACAAGGACAATCCCATCAAGAGCCTGTCGCTCGAGCAGGTGGACGCGATCTTCTCCAAGAACCGCACGGGCGGGGCGAAGACGGACATCCGCACCTGGGGCGATCTGGGCCTCGAGGGGGAATGGAAGAACCGCCCCATCAGCCTCTACGGACGCAACGCGACCAGCGGCACCTACGGCTACTTCAAGGAGCACGCGCTGTTCAAGGGCGACTTCAAGCCCACCGTCAAGGAGCAGCCGGGCAGTTCCGCGGTCGTGCAGGCCGTCGCCAGCGACAAGGCGGGCATCGGCTACAGCGGCGTGGGGTACGCGACCGCCGACGTCCGTGCCGTGCCCCTGGCCGCGAAGACGGGCGAGGAGCCGGTGCCGACCGACCCCGAGCGGGCCTACAGCGGCGATTACCCGCTGGCCCGGTTCCTCTACCTGAGCGTGAACCACAAGCCGGGCAGCGAGCTCGACCCGCTGCGGCGCGAGTTCCTCCGCTACGTGCTCTCCGCCGAGGGACAGGCCGACGTGAAGAAGGACGGCTACCTGCCGATCACCGGGCTGGTGGCGAAGGAGGCTCTCGAGGGGGTGGGGATCGCCCCGTGACCGACGGAATCCCCCCCGGAAGCCCGACGGCGCCGCCGCCGGGGCGTGCATGACCCCGGAACGCAGTTTCACCGGCCGCGCCCGCCGTCGGACCTCGAGCCGGTCCGTCCGGTTCGGCGACGCGCTGGCCCGTGCCGTGATCACCGGCGGCGGGATCGGCACGATCGCGGCCGTGCTGCTGATGGCGGTATTTCTCGTCGCGGTGACACTGCCGCTGTTCCGTCCGGCGGCGCTGGGGCCGTCCCGGTCCGCGGCGCTCGACGCCGCCGCGCCGTCGACCGCGCCGCTGCTGCTCGGCAGCGACGAGACGGGGGCGGTCGGCTGGATCGTCGACGTCGCCGCGGGACGGCTGCGCCTGGTCGATCTGGCGGGCGGGGGCGTGCTGCGCGACGACGCGCTGGCCGGGACGGGGCTGGAGGGGGCGACGGCGCTGCGCGTGGACGCGGCGGGCACCGCCGCGGTGGCGGGGTTCGCCGACGGGTCGTTCCGCACCGGGCGCGTGGGGATCGAATCGGCGTTCATCGCCGCGGCCGACGTTCCCCCGGCCGCGCGCGATCTGCCCACGGGGGGGGTGGTGGCGGCCGCCGGTGGCGCGATCCTCCGCACCGGGGCCGACCGCTGGTCGCGGCTCGCGCCGCTGGCCGTCGCCGACGGCGAGCCCTCGACCTCCCTCGCCACGCCGATCGTCGACGTCGACCAGGCGCTCGTGGGGGGAGCGCCGGTGGTGGTCGCCGCCGCGGCCGACGGGGCGATCCGCGTCGAGCGCCTGTCGCGGAAGCGCAACATGCTCACCGGCAAGGAGGTCACGAAGCGCGAGGGGGCGACCATCCCGCCCGACGCCGACGACGCCGGGACGGAGCCGTTCCGCGCGGCGCACGTGCGCGTCTCGGAGAACGGCGACCAGGTGTGGGCGATCGCCGCCGACGGCCGCGGCCGTCGCTACGCGATCCGCGAGATCACGGCGCCGCGGCTGGCGGAGTCGTTCCAGGCGGGCGCCGGTGCCACGGCCGTGGCCCGCCTCTTCGGCGGCACCGCCCTGGCCGTCGGCGACCGCACCGGCGTGGTGCGCGTGTTCTTCGCGGCCCGGAGGCCCGAGGCCGAGGCCGACGACGGGCTGGCCGTCGTGGCCGCCCGCGAATTCCCCGCGCCACCGGCCGGGCCCGCGGCGGTGACGGCGCTGGCCGCCTCGCCGCGGTCGCGCCTCTTCGCGGCGGCCACCGCCGACGGCGCCCTGCGGCTGCTGCAGTCGACCACCGGCGGCGCGGTGCTGGCCGCCGCCGCGGTCGGCGACGGGCGGCTGGAGACTCCCCCCCGGGCCGTGGCGGTGGCGGCGCGCGAGCGGCAGCTGCTCGCCGCCGACGGCGCCGGGCTCGTGGCCTGGGGATTCGACGCCGGGCATCCGGAGGTGTCGGCGGGCACGCTCTTCGGCCGCGTGTGGTACGAGGGGTATCCGGCGGTGGTCCACGCCTGGGAGACGACCGGTCACGAGACGTTCGAGCCGAAGTACGGATTCGTGCCGCTGGTCTTCGGCACGCTCAAGGCCACGCTGTACGCGATGCTGTTCGCGACGCCGGTGGCGATCCTGGCGGCGATCTTCTCCACGCAGTTCCTCCACGCCCGCTGGCGGGCCCGCATCAAGCCGGCGATCGAGATGATGGCCAGCCTGCCGAGCGTGGTGCTGGGGTTCGTCGCGGGGCTGGTGTTCGCCCCCTGGATCGAAGCCCGGCTGGCCCCGGTGGTGACGGCCTTCTTCGCGGTGCCCGCGGTGCTCCTCACCGGCGCCCACCTGTGGCAGATGCTCCCCCCGGGCGTGCGGATGCGCCTCGCCCCCTGGCGGCTGCCGGTGATCGGCTGCCTCGGGTTGCCGCTGGGGGCCGCGGCCGCCGTCGCCGCGGCGCCGCTGGTGGAGCGGGCGCTGTTCGGGGGCGACCTGCGCGCCTGGCTCGACGGCCGCGGCGGTAGCGGCGTGGGGGGATGGGTGATCGCCTGCCTGCCGGCCTGCAGCCTGGCGGTGGCGCTGGCGGTGGGCCGGCAGGTCAATCCGTGGCTGCGGCGGGTGAGCGTCGGCTGGGGGCGGGAGAGGGCGGGGCTGGTGTCGCTGGCGGTGTTCCTCGCCGGCGCCGTCGCCGCGGTGGGGCTGGCGCTGGTGGCCGCCACCTTCCTCGACGCCCTGCGCCTCGACGCGCGCGGCGGCCTCCTGGGCAGCTACGTGCAGCGCAACGCCATGGTCGTGGCCTTCGGCATGAGCTTCGCCATCATCCCGCTGGTGTTCACCATCGCCGACGACGCCCTCGCGAGCGTGCCCGACCACCTGCGCAGCGCCTCCCTCGGGGCCGGTGCCACCCCCTGGCAGACGGCGATCCGCGTCATGCTCCCCGCCGCCACCAGCGGCATCTTCTCGGCGGTGATGATCGGCCTGGGACGCGCGGTGGGGGAGACGATGGTCGTGCTCATGGCCGCCGGCAACACGCCGATCGTCGACTGGAACCTGTTCAACGGATTCCAGACCCTCTCCGCCGCCATCGCCACCGAGCTGCCCGAGGCCGCGCGTGGCAGCGCCCACTACCGGGTGCTGTTCCTCGCGGCGCTGGTGCTCTTCGCCATCACCTTCGTCCTCAACACCGCGGCGGAGATCATCCGCGAGCGCTTCCGGCGGAGGTCGCATGAGCTCTGACCGCACGCGCCGCCGCCGGCGGCGATCGACGCACGCGGCCTTGGCCGCGCACGGCGAGCCCTGGGTGTGGCTCACCGGGGGCGCGCTGTCGCTGGCCACGGCGATGATCGTCGGGCTCCTCGGCTACATCGCGGTGCGGGGGGCGGGCACGTTCTGGCCCCGACCGCTCGACCTCGTCGAGCTGGCCGACGGGAGGCGCGTGCTCGGCGAGGAGGTGGCCCGGGAGGACGATCCTGCCGGGGGCGCCCGCCGCCTGCTGCGCACCGCCGATTTCGAGTTCACCGGCAACCATTTCGAATGGCTCGGCGACGCCGCCATCCGCGGCACGACGCGCCCCGCCGACGCGGCGGTCGTGGAACGCCTCGAGGGGGGCCGGCTCCACGCCTTCCCGCGCCGCCTCCTCCACGGCGACGAGGTGATCGCCGACACGCCCGCGGCCACCTGGGCCGCCTTCCTCGAGCGCCACCCCGCCGCGCGGCGCCGGTGGCGCGAGGCCTGGCGCATCGACAAGCACGACCGGGCCGCGCTCCAGCGGCGCCTGCGCGACGCGCGGCTGGCGGTGGTGGCACGCGATCTCGACGCCGACGCCGCGGGGCGCGGGGCCGCCGCGGCCCGGGAGGCGACCGTCGCCGCCGAGGTGGCGGCGCAGGAGCGCGTGCTCGACGAGCGCACGGCCCGGCTCCGCGCTGAGAACGAGGGCTTCGGGGTGGAGTTCGCCACGGCCGGCGGGGCGACGCTGGTCGTGCCACTGGCCGACATCGTCCGGGCCTGGCGCCCCAACGACCTTTCGCTGGCCGGGAAGCTCGCCGTCTACGGCTCCCGCTGGGGGGAGTTCCTCGCCGACGACCCGCGCGAGGCCAACAGCGCCGGGGGCGTCTTCCCCGCCATCTGGGGCACCGTGGCGATGACGCTCATCATGGCGCTCCTGGTGGCCCCCTTCGGCGTGCTGGCGGCGCTCTACCTGCGCGAGTACGCCACGCGCGGACCGGTGACCTCGGCGGTGCGGATCGCCATCAACAACCTCGCCGGGGTGCCGAGCATCGTCTACGGCGCGTTCGGCCTGGGCTTCTTCTGCTACGTCCTCGGCGGCTCGATCGACGACCTCTTCTTCCGCCCGGCGCTCGTCGCCGACGGCCAGCCCACCTTCGGCACCGGCGGGCTGTTGTGGGCGTCGCTGACCCTCGCCCTGCTCACGCTCCCGGTGGTCATCGTGGCCACCGAGGAGGCGCTGGCGGCGGTGCCGAATTCGATGCGCGAGGGATCGTACGCCTGCGGCGCGGGGAAGTGGCAGACGATCCGGCGGATCGTGCTGCCGAGGGCGCTGCCGGGCATCATGACCGGGCTCATCCTGGCGATGGCCCGCGGTGCCGGCGAGGTGGCGCCGCTGATGCTCGTGGGGGTGAAGAAGCTGGCCCTCGACCTGCCCATCGACGGCACCTTCCCCTTCGTCCACCCGGAGCGGGAATTCATGCACCTGGCCTACCTGATCTACGACGTGGGTTTCCAGAGCCCCAACAGCCAGGCGGCCAAGCCGATGGTGTTCACGATCACGTTCCTGCTGGTGGGGATCATCGCGCTGCTCAACGTGACCGCGGTCTGGATCCGCGGCCGCCTGCGCCGCCGCTACGTGGCCCAGCAGTTCTGACGCGCGGGCGGTGCCTCCGGTCTGCTACGATCCCCTGTCCCCCGCCCGCCCCGGACCGCCGCATGAACCGCCCCGAGCCCGCCCCCGATCTCCGCCCGCCGGCGCCCCCCGCCGACCGTCTGGCGATCGTCGCCGGCGGCGGCGAGGTGCCCGCCGAGGTGCATTCGAGCGTCCGGCAGGATCCGGCCGTGCTGGAGATCGACGACTTCAGCCTCTGGTACGGCGCCAAGCAGGCCCTCCATTCCATCCGCATGCCGATCCCCCACGGGAAGGTGACGGCCCTGGTGGGGCCGAGCGGCTGCGGCAAGTCGACGCTCCTGCGCAGCGTCAACCGCCTCAACGATCTCGTGCCCGGCGTGCGGATCACCGGCACGATGCGCTTGAGCGGCGACTCGATCTACGCCCCGCGCGTCGACGTCATCGAGCTGCGCAAGCGCATGGGGATGGTGTTCCAGCGCCCGAATCCGTTCCCCATGAGCATCTACGAGAACGTCGTCTACGCCCTGCGGATCGACGGCGAGAGCAACCGCGCGGTGCTCGACGAGGTGTGCGAGCGGAGCCTGCGCGGCGCGGCCTTGTGGGACGAGGTCAAGGATCGCCTCGGCGAGAGCGCCCTGCGCCTCTCGGGGGGGCAGCAGCAGCGGCTGTGCATCGCCCGGGCGATCGCCGCCGAGCCGGAGGTGCTCCTCCTCGACGAGCCCTGTTCCGCGCTCGATCCG
>CAISKG010000460.1 GCA_903885855.1 uncultured Planctomycetaceae bacterium | reverse complement strand
GAAATGCCCGAGAGAGGACTTGAACCTCCACCCAGTTACCTGGACAAGAACCTGAATCTTGCGCGTCTGCCAATTCCGCCACTCGGGCAAAGTGGCCGCTTTCGCGACTCCGTGATGCTAGCAGCCGTCGCCCGCGAAACAAGGCTGCCGCGGCGGGCCGCGGGCGGCGGGCGCGGTCGGCGGGGCCGGGAGCGCCCCGCGGCAAACACCGCGGGCCCGGGGCCCCCGGCCCGGCCGTGCCTGGCGATTTCGCGCTGGCGGGCCGGAGGGGCGCTGGCCTAGAAACCGTCCCCCGCGCCCCACGCCCACGGAGGATCGCATGGCCGCCCCGCCCCCCGCCGCGACCGAGGCGGTGATCGTCATCCCGGCCCGGCTCCAGAGCAGCCGCCTGCCCCGCAAGATGCTCCTGGCCGAGACCGGCCGGACGCTCGTCGAGCACACCTGGCGCGCCGCCGGCCGGGCGAGACGGGCCTGCCGCGTGGTCGTGGCCACCGACTCCGAGGAGATCGCCGCCGCCGTGGAAGGTTTCGGCGGCGAGGCGATCATGACCTCCCCCGACGCCCCCAGCGGCACCGCGCGGATCGTCGAGGCACTGCCGCGCCTGGGCGCGGCGCGCACGATCGTCAACGTCCAGGGGGACGAGCCGGAGATCGCCGCCGCCGCCATCGACCTGGCGGTCGACCTCCTCGACCGCTGCCCCGGCGCCGGCATCGCCACCCTCGTCACCCCCGTCACCTCCACCGAGCTCCTCGACGACCCCTCGGCCGTCAAGGCCGTGCTCACGCCGTGGCGCGTGCCGGGGCGATCGGCATGGCTGCCGGGGCCGGCCACGCCCGACGCCTGGCGCGCCATCACCTTCAGCCGGGCCCGCGTGCCGGCGGCACGCGAGTGGGACGACCGGCTGCTCGCCGCCCGGCCGCCGCTGTGGTGGCAGCACGTCGGGCTCTACGCCTACCGCCGCGAGGTGCTCGAGGCCTGGAACGACCTCCCCGAATCGAGGCTGGCGGCGCTCGAGAGCCTCGAGCAACTCCGCCCCCTCGAGGCCGGCATCGGCATCGTGGCGGCCGCGGTCGACCACGCCGCCAAGGGGATCGACACGCCACGCGACTACGCCGCGTTCGTGGCACGCATCCGGCAGGGGGGCTGACCGCCCCGCCGCCGCCCCACGACTGGCCGTCAGGCCTGTGCCGCCTTCTCCACCGGCACCAGCAGGACGCTCACCGGCACGCCGGTGAGGACGGCCTCGGAGGTGCTCCCCAAGAGCCAGCGCGTGACCGCGTCGGTCGGGGTGCGGCCGAGGATCACGAGGTTGTCCCCCTGCTCGCGGACGTGGGCCCTGATCCGGTCGCCCGGATTGCCCTGCGTCACCACCGGATCGCGCCGATGGAACGCCGCGGGAAGCGTGGTGCGGAAGCGCTCCAGACGCTGGCCCAGGGAGCCGACCTCGTCGTCGTGCTCCTTTTGCCAGGCGGCGGCGATGGCGGCCGTCTGCGGGTCGCGCACCTTCTTCTCCAGCCACGACGGCACCGGACCGGCGAGGAGCGACTCGGCCACGCCGATCACCTCGCCGGCCGTGTCGGCCGGCCAGCGCAGCTTCGACAGCGCCGCCGCCATCGCGGGGGCGCTGTCGTCGTGGTGGCAGGCGATGGGGCGCAGCGCCTCCCCGGACGCGGGCGGATTGCGCACCACGAGCACCGGGAGCGTCGAGCCGTGGACGACGGCCCGCGACACGCTGCCGAGGAGGAGACGCTCGAGCGACGTCGTGTTGCTCGCCCCGACCACCACCAGGTCCGCGTGCCAGCCGACGGCGGCCTCGAGGATCCCCGCCGCGGCCGACTTCGTGCTCACGATCGCCTCCACGGGCCGCGCGAAGCGGCCGGGGAGACGGGCCTGGGCCTCCTCGAACAGCGCCTGGCTCGCCCCCTCGACGAGCGTCTGCCCCCAGGGCATGCGGCGCTCGAGCTCGGCGGGGGAGAAATAGATCGCCACCTCGTCGAGGCTGGGATCGAGGAGGCGGCCGACGAACGACACCGCGTCGAACGAGGCCGGGGAGCCGTCGACACCGATCAGAACCTTCATGGGCGGGGTTTCCCGGGGGACGGTGGAAGCCTCTCGATCCTACCAGCCCTCCGCACCGGCGCGATGCCTCAGGCGATCACGACCTTCGACGGCTCGCCGGGCACCTCGCGCACCAGCCGGGGGACCGCGTAGCCGGGCAGCCGCTCGCGCAGGACGGCCAGGAGCCGCGTCGCCGCCGCCTCGGAAACGTCGAAATGGGCGGTGCCCGCGACCCGGTCGGGCAGGTGGAGATAGTAGGGGAGCACGCCCGCGTCGAGGAGGCGCTCGGCGAGGCCGATCTGCGCTTCCGCCGAGTCGTTGACGCCCGCCAGCAGCACGGCCTGGTTCAGGAGCACGACGCCGGCCGACGCCAGACGCCCCAGCGCCCCGGCCACGTCGGCGTCGATCTCCGCCGGATGGTTGGCATGGATCACCACCACCGGGCGCGTCCGCGCCGCCGCGAGCAGCGTGCCGAGGCCGGGGGTGACGCGGGAGGGGATCACGATCGGGAGGCGCGTGTGGATCCGCAGCCGGGCGACGGTGGGGATGGCGAGGATCCGCGCCACGAGACCGCCGAGCCGGGCGTCGTCGAGGAGGAGCGGATCGCCCCCGGAGAGGATCACCTCCCGGATCGAGGGATCGCCCGCCACCGCGGCCACGGCCGCGTCGATGCCGGCGCTCGTCGAGCCGTGCTCGGCGTAGGGGAACGCGCGACGGAAGCAGTAGCGGCAGTGGACGGCGCAGGCCCCGGTGGCCAGCAGCAAAGCCCGGCCGGCGTACTTGCGCACCAGCGCCGGCGCCTGCATGACGCGCGCCTCGCCGAGCGGGTCGGCCACCCATCCCGGCCGCGCGATCCCCTCGGCCGCCTGCGGCAGCACCTGCAGCAGGAGCGGATCGCGCGGGTCGCCGGGCACCATCCGCGCGAGGAACGGACGGGGCACGATGAGGGGAAACGCCGCGCCCGCCGCGGCCGCGGCGGGCACGAGCGCGGGGTCGAGGCCGAGCTCCCGGCAGAGCACGGCCGGGTCGCGGATCGCATCGGCCAGCTCGCGCTGCCAGCGCCGCTCCCCCGTGCCGGAGGCGGGGGCGGAATCGAGGGGGGGCGACGGCGTGGACATTTCCTTTCTCCCCGCGGGCCGCCGCGGCAATTGGGGGGGCGGGGACGTGCCGGCGCGGGCCCGCCGCGGCCGGGGGGGAGGGCCGCGGAACCGCGGCCGGCGTTGACATCCGCCGCGCCCGCCGCCAACCTTGTCGATCCTCCGCCCGGACGCCGGCCCGGCCCAGGATACGGCCGCACTCCGGCGGGGGAAACCGCCCCGCGTGGATTACCCCGCGCGGGATCCCCCCCGCGACGCCGGGAGGGAGGCCGGCCGCGACGCCGGGCGGCCGGAGCCTTCCGCCCCGCCCCTGCACGCGGCCCGCCCGGGTCCACCCCCATCGACGCACACGCCAGAGGAGCACCCACAGTGGCAGGCTACAACACCAGCGAGTTCAAGAAGGGCCTCAAGGTCCAGATCGACGGCGATCCGTACATCATGATCGAGTGCAACTTCGTCAAGCCGGGCAAGGGGCAGGCGCTCTACAAGTGCAAGCTGCGCAACCTGCTGCGCAACACCGTGCTCGACCGGACGTACAAGAGCGGCGACTCCCTCGACGCCGCCGACATCACCACGATCGACGCCCAGTTCCTCTACAAGCAGGGGGAGCAGTTCGTGTTCATGGACAACGCGAACTACGAGCAGTACGAGCTCTCCAAGGAACAGGTCGCCGACGCCTGGAAGTGGATCAAGGAAGGGACGGTCTGCTCGATGCTCCTCTACAACGGCAACCCCATCTCCATGGAGCCGCCGAACCACATGGTGCTGTTGGTGGAGTACGCCGAGCCGGCCGTCCGCGGCAACACGGCCACCAACCTCACCAAGCCGGTCAAGGTCGAGACCGGCGCGGAGGTGATCGTCCCCGCGTTCATCGAGCAGGGCGACACCATCAAGGTCGACACCCGCACCGGCGACTACCTCGAGCGCGTGCAGAAGTAGTCCAGCCGCCGGCCGGCCCCGCGACCCCGGAAACGACACGGCCCGCCGGTCGGACGGCGGGCCGGGCGTGCGTGGCGGAGCGCCTTCGTGGCGGTCAGTCCCACCACCAGCGGCCGGCCGGGAGCGTGAGGGCCTGGTCGCGGACCGTGGCCACCGCGCCGTCGTCGTCGCCGACGACCTGATCGGGGGCCAGCGCCAGCTTGGGCTGCATCGTCACGCCGCCGCCGATCGGCGTCACCAGACGGTTGCCGCGCTGGATCGCGTTGATCGCCGGGGACACCTCGACGGGGGCCACGAGCCGCTCGATCGGGAAGGCCGATTCGTCGCGGATCGTCGCCGCGTCCCAGGCCGCCTTGCCGTAGCCGTCGTGCTCCTGCAGCCAGGCCGCCACCACCGACAGGTCGACGAGGTTGCGCAGCTGGGCGTAGACGGGATTGCGGGCGGCGATCTCGGGGTACTTTCGCGTGAAGGTCTGGGTGAAGGTCTTGCTCGCCCGGTCGGCCCGATCGGCCGACATGCGCCGACCGTCGGCGGTCACCATCTCGTCGGCGCCAACGAGCTTCACGCCGCGCCCCACCAGCTCGATCGAGAGGTCGTCGTCGGTGGAGCGGACGCACTCGTAGTCGGGCGTGAAGTACCAGCGCTGCAGGGCGTTGGTCGCCACGCCGCTGCCGGCGTTCAGCTCGACCCACGACTTCATGCCCCGCGCCGGCACGCGCTCCAGGCCGATGCCGATGAGCTTCATGCGGTAGTCGGCCTCGACGAGCACCTGGGCGAAGTGGGTCGTGGGGCTGACCCCCTCGATCGTCACGTCCTGAGGGCCGAGCGCCTCGACCATGCCCGCCACCAGCTCGGCGGGGTTGGCCCGCGGGTTGACGCGGCCGACCTTGTTGATGAATTGCTGCAGGGCCGCGAGCCCCTCCTGACGCGGGTCGATCGAGCAGCCGATCCGGCCGTCGGTCGGCGCGCCGGGCGGGAAGGCCCGCAGCGCCGCGGCGAGATCCTCGAGGAGCAGCGTGGGGCTTCCGGTGGCGATGCCGACGACGCGGCCGGTCGCGTCGCTGATCCAGCCCTCGGCTGGGCCCGCGATCACCACCTCGCCGGGGCGGCCGTCCTCGGCGGGATAGACGAAGACGTACTGCACGCGCGAGAGACCGGCGAGCTTGAGGACGTCGTCGCCGACGTCCCGGCCTTCGGCGGCCGCGGCGGCCACTTCCGCCTCGAGCCTGGAGAGCGCCACCTTCCGCAGCGGCGAGCGCTCGCGGACGTCGCCGGGCAGGGCCGCGTAGGCCGCGCTGAGCCGCTGCCGCGACAGTCCGGCGTCGGCGAGGAAACGGGTGCGGAGCACGCCCTGGGCGTCGATCACGACACCGCCGACGGTCGGGCCGCCGCCCTGCCCGCCACCCATGCCGCCGCCGTTCATCCCGCCGCCGTTCATCCCGCCGCCGCCCATGCCGCCGCCGCCCACGCCACCGCCGCCCCAGCCGCCGCCGCCCAGACCCCCGCCGCCCACCTGCGCGAAGGCGGGTGCGAGCGGCAGCAGGGACGTGGCCACGACCAGGGCCGCGGACGCCAGCGCAGCGAGACAGCGGCGGGCGAGACTGTTGCGGTCGGCGAGGGGCTTCAGCATGGACGCACCAGGGGCAGGGATGGATCGGTCCGACGGCGCTCGCACCCGGGAGGTTCCGGCCCCCCGGATCCTTCCAGCAGGGTAGTCCCGCCAAAAGGGATGGGCAAACCTCGGGCGCGACCGGGGACGATCCATCGGCCCGGGTCGGGCGCCGCGTCTCCCTCGTTTTCGGCCGACGGCGCCGAGGGGCTTTGGGGGCATCGGCGCGATCCGGGCCGGATTTCGCCCCCCCTCCCCCGGCTCCGCGCCGCGCGCGACGGTTCTGCCGGTTGTGGCGGCCACCGGTCCGGTCAGCCGCTGCGCACGGCGGCCCGTCCCCCCTGGGGCCGGCGCCCGTCGCCCCGCGGGGAATCCCCGCGCCCCCCGCCCCGGCTGACGGTGATGCCGGCCCGGATCGCCCCCGGCCCCAGCAGGGCGGAGACGTCCGCATGGAACTGCGGCCCCCAGGCCACGGGATGGCCGTCGGCCTCCATCAGCACGCGCCGACCGTCGGCGAGGTCGATCACCAACCGCAGCGGGACCGTGCCCGGATGGCGGGCGAGGATCGTGGCCAGGGCGTCGACGGTGGCGGTGCCATGGTCGGGCTCCACGACGCGCAGCGTCACGCTCCGCACCGGCCGGTTCCAGGCCTGCGCGAGGGGCACGACCTCGTTGACGATGAGGTTGGTCTCCTCGCTCCCCGCCCGGCGATCGACCGACCCCGCCACCAACACCACCGCGTCGGCGACGATCGCCTCCCCCATCCGGGAATACTCCTCCGGCCAGCAGATCGTGCGCACCAGGCCGTCCATGTCCTCGAGATCGAACATCGCGTAGCGCGTGTGGGTCGACCCCTGGCGCGGCTGCTTGACGTTGGAGAGCTTGATCGCGGCCACCATCCCGCCGATCACCACCTCCCCCTTGGCGGGCACGGCGCCCAGATCGGCGGAGCCGTGGGAGGAGAGGGTCCGGAGCACCTCGGCGTGCTCCGCCAGCGGATGGCTGTGGACGTAGTACCCGAGCACCTCCTTCTCGAAGGATCGGGTCTCCATGTCGGTCAGCGGCGGCACGTCGGGCAGGGGCGCGGGCGCCGGCGGCGCGCTCGAGGCGGCCGGCGCGTCGAAGGCGTCGAAGAGGTTCTTCTGGCCGCTCTTGCGGTCCGCGGCCCGCGCCGCCCCGGCCGACAGCGCCTTCTCGATCCCCGCCAAGAGCGCGGCGCGACGGGCGCCCACGGGGCGATCGCCGCCGAGGCCGTCGAGCGCCCCCGCCTTGGTGAGGCTCTCGACGGCGGTCCGGTTGACCACGCCGGCGTCGAGCCGGCCGCAGAAGTCGTCGAGGTCGCGGAACGGGCCCCCCTTGGCACGCTCCGCGGCGATCGCCGCGGCCGCCTGGCCGCCGCAGCCCTTGATCGCCGCGAGGCCGAAGCGGATCCGCCCCTCCGCCACGGTGAAATCGCCGGCCGAGCGGTCGACGTCGGGGGGCTCGACCACGATCCCCATCCGCCGGCAGTCCTCGACGTGCTCGACGAGCGCGTCCTTCTTCTTGAAGTTGCGCCCGGTGATGTCGCCCGAGAGCAGCGCCGCCATGAATTCCACCGGGTGGTGCGTCTTGAGGTAGGCGGTCTGCCAGGCCAGGAGCGCGTAGGCGGTGGAGTGGCTCTTGTTGAAGCCGTAGCCGGCGAATTTCTCGATCAGGCCGAAGAGCTCCTCGGCCTCGCCCTTGGCCAGGCCGCGGGCGCTGGCGCCGGCGACGAACTTCTCCCGGAAGGCCGCGATCGTCTCCAGCTTCTTCTTGCTGATCGCCTTGATGCAGGTGTAGGCGCTGGAGAGCTCGATGCCGCCGAGGCGCTCGAGGATCCGCATCACCTGCTCCTGG
>CAISKG010000459.1 GCA_903885855.1 uncultured Planctomycetaceae bacterium | reverse complement strand
GGCAGCGGGATCGGCTCGCCCGATGGCGTCCGCAGGCTCTCGGGGGCCACCAGCGCCGGCGTCGTCGGCCCCGCGTCGCGGCCGACGCGCACCGTGAATCGCCCCACCTCGAGCGGCGCACCGAGGATCTCGCCGCTCACGCGGCGGAACTGGAGCCGCGTCCCGGGGCGGCAGGCGTAGGGCGCCTCCTCGACGCCGCTGCCCCGGCACTTCTCCGCGACGTGCTTGCCGTACTGGCCGTCGTCGGGGGCGGTGCCGATGAGGAGCCGGGTCGGATTGGCGACCACCACCGTGACCAGGCACTCCGACGCGGCGGCGGACAGGCGGGCGGGACCGTCGGGTTTCCGGGGAGCTGCGGGTTCCATGGCACGTCCATCGTCGATCGGGGCGGTCAGTGCATCTCCACGGCGCAGGTGCCCAACCCCCCCCGGAAGTAATTGAACTGGACGTTCGGGTGGTCGGCAAGCAGCGACATCGGCGTGCTGGTGTCGACGTGGCGCCGTGCGATCAGCAGCGCCGTGAGCCGCTGGCCGAGCGGGTTGTCGTGGGTTCCGGCGTGCCAGATCGACACCTTCTCCGCCCGCCAGGTCTCGCGCGGGCCGACGGTCACCGCCTGCTTGGGCACCATGGTGATGTTGCCCCCCCCGCTGGTGCGGGCGTTCTGGGCGAGCGTGATCGGATGGAGCTCGACGACGCGGGTTCCCAGGGCCCGGTAGGCCTCGGGGGGAGGGGGGGCGTCGGTGTGGGGCGCGGTGCGGCGCGGGGGGTCGTTGAAGGCCCAGTGCTTGATGTCCCCCTGGCCCCCCTGCATCACCGCGCAGCGTGCCCGGTCCCAGCTGGCGACGTACTCGGCGACGTCGGCCTTGGGGAAGTGGAGGTTCGCCTCCGGCATCCGCAGCTCCGGGCGGATCCGGTCGAAGCACAGCTCCCGGTCGGCGCGCTCGAACGACAGCGGATGGCTGACCGGCACGGCGACGCCGTCCTCCACCCATTCGTCCATTCCCCAGAAATGGGCGTGGCGCAGGTCGAGCCCCAGCTCGTTCACCAGCCGCGCCACCAGCGGCAGCTGCTCGGTGGGGCCGATCGGCCCGCAGATGCCCACCGGGTCGTCGGCCGTGGCCTGGCGCCAGGCGGCCACGTACTCGAGCGCCTCGGCGAGGTAGAAGTCCTCCAGGGTGTCGTAGAGGACGACCCGGAAGCCGGGGCGCGAGAGGCGCTCGAGGTCGCCGGCCTCGAGCGCCGCCGCCTCGCGGATCAGTTCGGCGGGGAGCGTGGTGTAGTCCCACCACTCCGGGGCGACGCGGCTCATGGGGCGGGGCATGGGAGGGCTCCTCGGGGGGCGGAGGGGGATGCGGGTCAGCCGACGCGGCGCACCTGCGGCGCGAGGACCTCCGCCAGCGGATCGGCGTCGGCGGCGGAGAAGCCGAGGTGGAGATGGCGCGTCCAGCCCTCGGCGTGCGCGCACGTCCCGTAGCGCTCGCCGACGCGCCGCGAGGCCTCGTCGCAGGCGTCGAGGTAGCTGTCCATCCCCTGCGTGGCGTCGAGCCAGGCCTTCTGGCTGGCGTGGGCGGCAAGCGCCGCGCGCTTGCGCGCGTGGACGGTCGTGGTGTCGACCACGAATTCCGGCGCCACCGGCCGGCGCAGCGGATCGCACTGGCCGTGGGGCATGGCGTGGTACACGAACACGTCGCCGGGCACGGGGGCCGCCGGCGGCTCGGTGACGAAGTTCGGCATCCCCTTCACGAACGCCGCGGTGACGGCCAGCCGGCAGGCGTTCATGTGGTCTTCCATGTAGTCGGTCGGGAAGTGGGTGAGCACGACGGTGGGGCGGGCCGCCCGCACGATCCCCGCCACACGCCGCAGGTGGCGCTCGTCGTAGAAGATCATCAGGTCGGTCGAGACCGGCGCGTGGAACGTCGCCCCGAGGAGGGCCGCGGCGGCACGCGCCTCCGCGAGCCGCAGCCGCGCCGTCTCCGCCCGGTCGGTGGTCATGCTGCCGCAGTCGCCGTCGGCGATCGTGCAGTAGTGGATCTCCCAACCGGCGGCGGCGAGCAGGAGCAGCGTGCCGGCGGCGACGAACTCGATGTCGTCGGGATGCGCGAACAGCGCGAGTGCGGAGGGGCGCGCGGCGGGGTGCGCGGGCGTGGCGGTCATGCTTCCCTTCCCCGATCCCCACGAGGGCGCCCGCCGTGCCACGGCGGTTGACGACGCCTTCCGCGGCAAAGTAGCCTTGTTTGATCACGTTTCAAGGGAGGGAGGCTGCCATGGCCGGTCCGCGCGATCCTGCCGCCGTCGAGTCGTCCACTGTCGCCGGCGGTCTGTCCCGCCGCGGTTTCGTCGCCGCGGGGGCCGCCGCCGGTGCCGCCGTCTCCATCGCCCGGGGCGCCAACGTCGCGGGGAGCGACCGCCTCAAGGTCGGCCTCGTCGGCTGCGGCGGCCGTGGATCGGGCGCGGCCTCGCAGGCCATGGCCGCCGATCCGGGCGTCGTGCTGTGGTCGATCGCCGATCCCTTCCCCGACCGCGCCGAGAGCGGTGCCGGGATCCTCAAGCGGGTGGTCGAGGAGAAGGCCGCCAGCGACGCCACCTGGGCGCAGCGCTTCGACGTCGCCGACGACCGCCGCTTCACCGGCATGGACGGCTACAAGAGCCTCATCGACTGCTGCGACGTGGTGCTCCTGGCCTCGCCGCCGGCCTTCCGCCCCTTCCACCTCAAGGCGGCCGTCGAGGCGGGCAAGCAGATCTTCTGCGAGAAGCCGATGGCGGTCGACCCGGCCGGCCTGCGCAGCATCCGCGACACCGTGAAGCTCGCCACCGAGAAGGATCTCAATCTCGTGGCCGGCTTCTGCTGGCGCTACTCCGCCCGCGAGCGCGACATCTACGACCGCCTCCATTACGGCGCGATCGGCCCGGTGCGGGCCGCCTACACCACCTACAACGCCGCCGGCTTCCGGGGCGAGGTGCCGCGCCAGCCGGGGTGGAGCGACATGGAGTACTGCATCCGCAACTGGCCCTACTACACCTGGCTCTCCGGCGACCACATCGCCGAGCAGGCGGTGCACGCCCTCGACAAGATCGCCTGGGCGATGAAGGACGTGCCCCCGACGCGCGTCCTCTGCACCGGCGGTCGCGAGGTGCGCCCCGACGTGCCGGTGGGCAACAACATCTACGACCACTTCGCCGCCACCTTCGAGTACGCCGACGGCGCCCGTGGCTTCCACATGTGCCGCCACTTCCCCGGCTGCGCCAACGACAACAGCGACTACATCATGGGGGCCAACGGCTACGCGATCGTCAACGGCTGGAGCGACCGCCACGAGATCGTCACCGACGGCAAGGTCTGGAAGAGCGAGGCCAAGAAGAACGACATGTACCAGCAGGAGCATGACGAACTCTTCGCCGCCATCCGCGCGGGCAAGCCGATCAACGACGGCGTGCGCATGACCAACAGCACCGCGATGGCGATCATGGCGCGGATGAGCGCCTACACCGGCCAGGAAGTCACCTGGGAGCAGGTGTGGGAGTCGAAGGAGGATCTCGCCCCGCCGTCGTGGGAGTTCGGTCCCGCCCTCCCGCCGCAGCCGATCGCGGTGCCCGGCAAGACGAAGCTCATCTGATCCATCTCGGCGGCCCCGCCGCCGCCGGGGGCGGCTGTCCGCCGCGGGGCCCCTCCGCGCCATTCCTCGCCCCGGCCAGACGACGCCCAGGAGCCGATCATGACATCCCAACCACGCGGCGGCACGTCCGGCCGGGCGGGCGCGGTGTCGCCGCCGATCTACCGGGGGCCCGTGCCCCTGGCCACCCACCAGCACGGCGGGGCGATCGAGCGCGTGCCGGTGTCGGTCTACGCCCAGCCCGCCGACGCCAGTCGGGCGGTGGCCCGTGAGATCGTCGACCTCGTCACCACGCGTGCCGCGGCGGGGCAGAAGACGGTCCTCGGCCTGGCGACCGGCAGCACGCCGGTGGGCGTGTACGACGAGCTCGTCCGCCTGCACCGCGAGGAGGGCGTGTCGTTCCGCACGGTCGTCACGTTCAACCTCGACGAATACTGGCCGATGGAGCCGGGGTCGCTGCAGAGCTACCACCGCTTCATGCGGGAGCACCTCTTCGACCACATCGACATCCCCGCCGACGCGATCCACATCCCCTCCGGCACGGTGCCGCGCGAGCGCGTGTTCGAGGCCTGCGAGGAGTACGAGGCGGCGATCCGCGCCGCCGGCGGCATCGACCTCCAGATCCTCGGCATCGGCCGCACCGGCCACATCGGCTTCAACGAGCCCGGCAGCCCGCGCGAGAGCCGCACGCGACTCATCACGCTCGACCATGTGACCCGCGCCGACGCTGCCGCCGACTTCTTCGGCGAGTGGAACGTGCCGCGGCAGGCGATCACGATGGGGGTGGGGTCGATCCTCGACGCCCGTCGCGTCGTGCTGCTGGCGTTCGGGGAGCACAAGGCCCCGGTGGTGGAGCGGGCCGTCGAGCAGGCCCCCTCCACGCAGGTCTCGGCCAGCGCCCTGCAGCAGCATCCCGACGCACGGTTCGTGCTCGACCGCGCCGCGGCGTCGTCGCTGACGCGCTTCGTGTCGCCGTGGCTCGTCGGGCCGCTCGACACCCTGGGCCTGGAGTGGACCGAGGGGCTGGTGCGCCGGGCGGTGCTGTGGCTGGCCCTGCGCCTCGGCAAGCCGATCCTCAAGCTCACCGACGAGGACTACAACGAGCACGGCCTCCAGGAATTGCTCTCCACCTGCGGGCGGGCCTACGACATCAACATCGAGGTCTTCCGCTCGCTCCAGGAGACGATCACCGGCTGGCCGGGGGGCAAGCCGGGGCGGCCGCGGCGCGTCTGGTTCTCCGAGCGTGCCGGGGCCCGCTGGAGCGCCGCACGGCGCACCGCCGAGGCCCCCGTCGCCGGCGGCGAGGATCCCTTCCCCAAGCGGATCGTCGTCTTCAGCCCCCATCCCGACGACGACGTGATCAGCATGGGCGGGACGTTCATCCGCCTCTGCGAGCAGGGGCACGAGGTCCACGTCGCCTACCAGACCAGCGGCAACATCGCCGTCTGGGACGGCGCGGCCGAGCGGCACGCCGAGTTCGTCGAGGAGTTCGTCCGCGCGTTCTCCACCACGAGCATCTCCTGCGCCGACGGGGTGACGGCGGTGGCCGACCGGATCCGCGCCTTCATCAAGGACAAGCCGGCCGGCGCCGTGGACATCCCCGAGCTGCAGGTCGTGAAGGGGCTCATCCGGCGCACCGAGGCCCGGGCCGCGGCCCGCCTGTCGGGCGTGGCGCCGCAGCGGATCCACTTCCTCGATCTCCCCTTCTACGAGACCGGCCGCGTGCGCAAGAAGCCGATCGGCCCCGAGGACGTGGCGATCACCGCGCGGCTGCTCGACACCGTGCGGCCGCACCAGATCTACGCCGCCGGCGACCTCTCCGATCCCCACGGCACCCACCGCGTCTGCCTGGCGGCGGTGGTGGCGGCGCTCGACTCGCTCGCCGACCGCCCCTGGGTGCGCGACTGCGATTTCTGGCTCTACCGCGGCGCCTGGCAGGAGTGGGAGCCGCACGAAATCGACATGGCGGTGCCGCTCTCGCCCGACGAGGTGCGCCGCAAGCGGATGGCGATCTTCAAGCATGAGAGCCAGAAGGACCGGGCCCTGTTCCCCGGGGCGACCGACCCGCGCGAGTTCTGGCAGCGTGCCGAGGACCGCAACCGGGCCACCGCCGAGGTCTACGACCGGCTCGGCCTGCCGGAGTACGAGGCGATCGAGGGCTTCGTCCTCCACCGCCGTTGACGGGCCCGGCGGTGCGGCGGCGCCGGCGGGCGACGAACCTGGAGGAGGGGCGATGACGACCTACGGCGTGGGGATGATCGGGTACGGCTGGGCCGCGGGGGCCCACATCGACGCCATCAACGCCACGCGGCAAGGGCGCGTGACGGCGGTCTGCTCCTCGCGGCCGCTGGATGCGGCCGAGCTGTCGGCGCGGCACGGCCGCCCGATCAAGGCCTACCGGAGCCTCGAGGAGATGCTCGCCGATCCGGCGGTCGACGTCGTCGACATCACGAGCTACCCCAGCCGGCACCGCGACGAGGCGGTGGCGGCGGCCGCGGCGGGCAAGCACATCATCCTCGAGAAGCCGATGGCCAACTCGCGCGAGGAGGTGCGCGACATCGTGGCCGCGGCGGCGAAGCACGGCGTGAAGGGATGCGTCTGTTTCGAGTGCCGGTTCTCGAGCCAATTCCGCGTCACCAAGGCGCTCCTCGACGAGGGCCTCCTCGGCCGGCTCCACTACGGCGAGGTCGACTACTACCACGGCATCGGCCCCTGGTACGGGCAGTTCCGCTGGAACACCTCGCGGCGCGACGGCGGCAGCGCCCTGCTCACCGCCGGCTGTCACGCGCTCGACGCCCTGCTCCTGCTCATGGGGGGCGAGGTGGAGAGCGTGACGAGCCTGGCCACCAAGTCGGCCAGCCCCGTCTTCGCCCCCTACGAGTACGACACCACGAGCGTGACGATCCTCCACTTCAAGGGGGGCGCCGTGGGGAAGACGGCGGCCGTCGTCGACTGCCTCCAGCCCTACTACTTCCACACCCATCTGGTGGGGAGCGAGGGGAGCCTCCTCGACGACCGCTTCCACTCCCAGCGCCTCCACACCGACCGGCACACCTGGAGCCGTCTGGCGATGAAGCTCCTCGACTCCGGCGACGTCAGCGACCATCCCTACCAGGCGCAGTTCCAGGCCTTCTTCGACGCCCTCGACGCCGGCGTGGAGATGCCGCTGACGAGCTTCGCCGAGGCCGCGCGCACCTTCGACGTGCTGTTCGCGGCCGACGAGAGCGCCGCCGCCGGCGGCCGCCCCGTGAAGCTCGCCTGAGCGGCGCCGCCCCTCTTCCGCGTTCCCGAGATCCCCGTCCGGAGGCCACCATGCCCGCGATCCGCTCCCTGCCCTCCCTCCTGGCCGCCGTGCTCCTCGTGGGGGCCGCCGCCGGACGGGGCGCCGCCCAGGCGCCGGACGACGCCCTCGCCGCCACGCTCTCGGCGGCCGCCGACGCCCGGGTGGCGGCGATGGCCGCCAACGACGTCGCCGCCCTCGGCGCGATCCTCTCCGACGAGCTCCGCTACGTGCACTCCAGCGGCACCGCCGACACCAAGGCGGAGTTCATCGCCAATCTGACCTCGGGCACGATCCGCTACGTCGAGTATCTCCAGGGGGACCGCACCTGGCGCGTGCCGGCGCCTGGCGTGGCGCTCGAGTCGGGGAAGGCGACGCTGAAGGTGGCGGGGCCTTCGGGCACGATGCGCCACCACCTCTCCTACCTCGCCACCTGGCGCGTGGAGGACGGGCGCTGGCGCTTCGTGGCCTGGCAGTCGGCGCGGATCCCGCAGCCGGGCCTCCCCGCCGGATTCACGCCCCTTTTCGACGGCGAGTCGCTCGCCGGCTGGCGCGGCCGGCCCCACCTCGATCCCGCCGCCGAGGCCGCGCTGACGCCCGAGGAACGCGGTGCCAAGCAGGCCGAGTGGGACGAGGACATGCGGGCCCACTGGAAGGTGGAGGGGGGCGAGATCGTCAGCGACGGCCACGGGGTGTTCCTGACCACCGACCGCGACTACGGCGACTTCGAGCTGCACCTCGAGTGGATGCTCCCCGAGCCCTGCGCCGACAGCGGCATCTACCTGCGCGGCAACCCGCAGGTGCAGATCTGGGATCCCGACTGCGAGCGCGACTTCAAGCACGGCTGCCAGAAGGGCTCCGGCGGGCTGTGGAACAACCCCGCCGACGCCCCGGGGAAGTGGCCGGCGGAGCGGGCCGACAAACCCACCGGCCAGTGGAACACCACCCGGATCCGGATGCAGGGGGAGCACGTGACGGTGATCCTCAACGACCGCGTCGTCGTCGACGACGCCCGGCTGGCCAACTTCTTCGCCGCCGGCCAGCCGCTCCCCGGGACGGGGCCGATCCAGATCCAGACCCACGGCGCCCCGATGCGCGTGCGCAACGTCGCCATCCGCGAGCTCTCCACGCTCGAGGGGAGCGGCCCGGGCTGGCGCGACCTCACCGGTGACGACTTCGAGAACGTCAACGGCGAAGCGGACACCTGGACCTGGCACGACGGCGGCGTGCACTGCACCGGCCGGCCGGTGGGGGTCATCAAGACGAAGCGGCCGGTGAAGAACCTCGAGCTGTCGCTCGAGTGGCGCCACCTCACCAAGGGGGGCAACTCCGGCGTCTTCCTCTGGGCCCCGGCGCAGGTGCTCGAGAACCTCCCCCCCGGCAGCCTCCCCCCCGGCGGCATCGAGGTGCAGGTGCTCGACCATGGCTACACCGAGGAGTTCGAGCGCTCCAGCGGCAAGAAGGCCGACTGGTTCACGACCGACGGCGACGTTTTCCCGGTCGGCAGCTCCGACATGGTCCCCTTCCCGCCGGTGGCCCCCGGCGGCAAGCGCAGCTTCCCGACCGCGCGGCATTCCCGCGGCAGCCCCGAGTGGAACCACTACCACGTCCGCGCCATCGACGGCGAGGTGCGGCTGTGGGTCAACGGCCACGAGGTCTCCGGGGGCACCCGCTGCACTCCCGCGGAGGGATTCCTCTGCCTGGAGTCGGAGGGGGCCCCGGTGGAGTTCCGTCGCCTGCGGATCCGCGAACTCCCCTGACGCCCCGCCGGCCGGCGGTCGCCGTCGGCGGCCCGCCGCGGTACGCTCGAAGCGCCGTTCTCCGTCCGTCACCTGTCACCGCCCCCATTCCCCGAGCCTGGAGAAGCACCGATGCCCAGCCCCCTTTCCCGTCGCATGTTCCCGTCGCACGCCGGCCGCCTCGCCCTCGCGGTCGTCGCGGCGCTCGCCGCCGCCGGTGCCGGTGCCGAGGAGCCGGGCTTCAAGGCGCTCTTCGACGGGAAGTCGATGCAGGGCTGGCAGGGGGACGTGGGGGGCTACGAGGTCAAGGACGGTGAGATCCGTTGCAAGGCGGGGGCCGGCGGCAAGCTGCTCACGAAGGAGGAGTTCGCCGACTTCGACCTGAAGTTCGAGTTCCGGCTCACGCCGGGGGCCAACAACGGCCTCGGCATCCGCGCTCCGGCCGACGGCGACGCCGCCTTCGTGGGGATGGAGCTGCAGATCCTCGACGACGGCCACGCGAAGTACGCCACGCTCGAGCCCTACCAGTACCACGGCTCGATCTACGGGGTCGTGGCGGCCAAGCGCGGCGCGCTCAAGCCGACCGGCGAATGGAACGAGCAGGAGGTGATCGCCAAGGGGTCGAAGATCAAGGTGATCCTCAACGGCACCACGATCGTCGACGCCGACATCGCCGAATGGCGCGACGGCAAGCCCACGATCGACAAGCGCGACCATCCGGGCCTGAAGCGCGACCGGGGCCACATCGGCTTCCTCGGCCACGGCGACGAGGTCCACTTCCGCAACATCCGCGTGAAGGCGCTCTGAGCCCCGCGCGGACAGCTTTTCGGCCCCCCTGCCCCCGGCCGCACGGCCGGCGGGGCGGGGCGGGCGTCACTCCGGCCAGTGCGCCGCGATCTTCCGCCGCAGAAAGGCGACGCTGCGCTCGAGCTGGTCGAAGCCGTCGACCCCGTCCTCGATGCTGATCCAGCCGGTGAAGCCCTTCGAGGCGAGCTCCGTGAAGATGGCGTCGTAGTCGTTGAGGCCGCGGCCGATCTCGCCGTGGCGGAGGCGTTTGGCGTAGCCCACGCTCCCTCCCTCCTCGCGCCGCAGGTCGTCGAGGGTGCCCTCGAGGAGGAAGCGGTCGCTGGCGTGCATCGTCACCACGCGGTGCGACACCCGCCGCAGGAGCTCGAGCGGATCGTCGCCCGCCAGGAAGGCGTTGCTGGGGTCGTAGTTGACGCCGAAGCCGGCGTCGGGCACCGCGTCGACGAGCCGGCAGAAGAGGTCCATCTTCTGGGCGAATTCCGGATACTCCCAGAAGTCGTCCTTGTAGTGGTTCTCGATGACGAGCGTCACCCCGAGGGCCCGGGCCGCCGGCAGGCAGGCCCGGATCGACTCCGCCGCCAGGCGCACCCCCTCCGCCGGCGCGAGCTCCGGCCGACGCTGCCCGGAGAGGGTCCGGCAGTAGCCCGCACCGAGGGCGTGGGCCATGCGGATCCAGCGCTCCTGCTTGGCGATCTCCGCGGCCCGGAAGGCCGCGTCGGGGTGGGTGAAGTCGGGGGAGCAGCAGAGCATCGGGATCACCATCCCGCGGGCCTCGACGGCATGGCGGAAGCCCTCCCAGGCCGACTCGTCGGCCATCTCGCGGAAGCCGGCGTACCACTCGAGCCCGTCGATCCCCAGCCCCGCGGCGAGGTCGATCCACTCCTGGAGCCGCATCGAGCCGTCCTTGACGAGCGCCTGCATGTAGGCCTTCGGGAAGGCGGCGAGGCGCGGGCGCGGGGTGCGGGCGGTGGCGGGAAGCGGGGGCATGGAATGCATCCGGAGGCGGGGCGGAGGGGTCAGGCGTCGCGCGGGAGGATCGTCTTGGGGGGATTGCGGCCCAGCAGCGGATACTGCTCGAGATCGCACACCTGCCCGCTCACCGGGCCGCACTCGTCGGAGAGGAAGGTGACGACCACCGCCGCGATCTCCTCCGGGGCGATGAGCCGGCCCGCGGGGGCGAAGCGCCGCTCCACGCGCGCGGGCCAATCGTCGTCGAGCCCCTGCGACCGCTTCCGGTCGATCTCGTTGGCGGTCAGCACCCAGCCGGGGTTGACCTGATTGACGCGCACCCCGTGGCGCGCGAAAAGCGTGTCGCCGAGGTTGCGCGTCGCCGCCTGGAGGGCCGCCTTGGAGAGGCTGTAGGGAAGCAGATCGGGCTCGCCGCAGTGGGCGTTCACGCTGCCGATGTTGACGACGTTGCCGCGGCTCCGTTCTAGCCACGGTAGCGCCGCCCGCACCAGCTCCAAGGGCGCGAGCACGTTGACCGCCATCATCCGCTCGAAGAGCGCGCGCGACGTCGCGGCCAGATCGCCCCCGGCCACGAGCGCCGCGTTGTTGACGAGCCCGTCGATCCGGCCGAACGCGGCCACCGCCGCCTCCACGATCCGCTCGGCGGCCCCGGGGGCGGCGAGCTCCTCGACGATCACCGCCGCCCACCCCGGCCCGTGGCGGGCGGCGATCCCCTCGGCCACGCCGCGGGCGAGATCGGCCTCGAGGCCATGGACGAGCACGCGTGCCCCCTCCTCGGCCGCCCGCGCCGCGATGGCGGCGCCGATCCCCGTGGCGCTGCCGGTGACGATCACCACCTTGCCGTCGAGACGCATGTGCCTGACCTCCCGTCGCCGAGTCTAGCGTCAACTTTCGCAGTTTACGCGGCGAGCGCGACTGCATTTTCGAGGAGGGCGGCGAGTTTTCTGGCCCCCCGCCCCCGGAGTTCCATCTTCGAAACCTCCATCCTGACGGAAAGCCGTCGGAGCGTGGCGAGCATGTCGGCGAACGAGGGGTCGGACTTGGAGGCGTACCACGGGCAGTGAAGCGGCCGCCAATGGCGGAAGCCTTCGGCGACGAACCAGAGCACGACGAGGGAGTGGAGGAGCATGCCGAGAGGCGCGGTGCGCTCGACCGATGCCCTGGTCCAGCCCTGCGGCTCCTCGACGCCGAGATGCTGCTTGGAGTCGCGGAAGGTGACCTCGACGCTCCATCGCATGGCGTACCAGGTGACGACTTGCTCGGCCGTGGCATCGTGACGCGTGGAGTAGAACGCCTCTCTTCCCCGGCCTCCTCCGCTCGCCTCGCTCGCCACGACGCGCAGGGGTCTCGCTGGTGCCGCGAAGACGTGGGCGACCGCATCGGTCATGCGGGCTCGGTGCGTGCGACCATAGATCGACACGGCGATCCTGCGGCAGCGTCCCTCGAGCATGGCTCCTGGCGACGGCAGACGCAGGCCACGCTTGCGCGGCCTGCCATTGGTGCCCTCGTGTCGCGGTGGCTTGGCGGCGTAGAGACGCGCTGTGAGCAGCATCCGACTCGTCAGGTCGCAATTCTCCGGCAGATGGCAGAGCACGCTCTGGCCGCCGTACGCACTGTCGGCCACGACGTGGAATCGCCGGGTTTTCGCGGCTCCACAAAGGATCGTGAGCATCTCGACGGCGAGCTGCGGCTTGGTTTGGTAGGGGCGACCATGCTTCGCGGCACTCCTCCGATTGAGATAGAGCCGGAAGAGAATCGGGAGGAAGGTGTGGTGGCCGGGCCGGAACGGCAACTCCACGATCAAACCCAGGACGACCCAACTGTGGCCCCAGCGCAGGAACGCAAGGCTGCGAGTGGAGGAGAGCGGGTCATGGTGCATGCCCGTGCCGAAGATCTTCAATCCACGTTTACGGGCCAACGTGTCGTCGAGGCCGAGCATCACGATGTCCCCGAGCAGAGGCTTCGCCATCTCGAACACAGCCAAGCCGAGGGCATCGATCGACCAGCGAGCGGTGCTGAAGACCCGGTGGTAGGAAGAGAAATGCTTCGTGGCCGATGGACCGGCCGCGAGGATCATCCGGGTGATCGTGCCCCGTCCCGAAAGAACCCAGCCGGTCACGATCGTGACCAGGCTCGCGAACGTCGGGGCCGTCGTCGCGGTCCCCAGTCCTTGCAGAAACCGATGGAACCCCGGTACAAGGTCCATGGTGAGCCTCCTGGCGCATGTGGGTGGATGTGAAGACCCAACCACTGTGCCGGAGGCTCACCGCTTTTCCCGAGACCAGTTTTTCGGCCGAAAAGAACTGCAAAAGTCGAACTAGCTG
>CAISKG010000458.1 GCA_903885855.1 uncultured Planctomycetaceae bacterium | reverse complement strand
TGCTTCCGGGACCGGCCGACCTGCACGTGGGGATCGCCGTCGACACCGAGGCCGGCCTCGTCGTGCCGGTGGTGCGCGACGTGGGGCGGCGGTCGCTCGCCGAGGTGGCGGCAGCGTCGCGCGACCTCGTCGCCCGGGCCCGCGCCGGCGGCCTCGTGGCGGCCGACATGGAGGGGGGCGTGTTCACCGTCACCAATCTCGGCGGCTTCGGCGTCGAGGCCTTCACGCCGATCATCAACCTCCCCCAGACGGCGATCCTCGGTCTGGGGGCGATCCGCCCCGAGCCGGCGGTGACGGAGGCCGCGGACGGCACCCGGACCGTCGCGATCCGTGAGGTGATGGCGCTGTCGCTCACCTTCGACCACTGCCGCGTCGACGGGGCCCCCGCCGCGCGTTTCCTGGCCGATCTGCGCGCGGTCCTCGAGGCGCCGCAGGGCCTGGCCTGACGCGGCACGCGCCGCGGTGGATCAGGCGGCCGGCGCGCGGCGCGGGGGGGCGGCGCGGGTGTCGCCCGTCTCGACGAGGTTCATCCCGCCGCGGTAGCTGTGGAGGCTCGCCGCCAGCGCCGTGCCCTGCGGGATCAGCCCACCGGCGTCGCCGCGGATCGTCACCATGCCCGGCGACCGCTCCCAGCGCGACGGCACCACGTCGACGAACCGCACCCGGCTGGCCGCCGGGCCCTTGCCCACCGGCTTGAGGGTGAGGAGGTCGTCGGGGAGGATCGAATCGGCCTCGAGGAGGCGCCGCTCCACGCCCGGAGCGGGCGGCGGTGTCCCGAGGCGGAAGTCCATGGTCACCTCCATCCGGCCCGGCGCGATCGCGTGGCCGCGGGCGCCGTCGGGGGTCTCGACGAGGCCGATCGTGGGGGTGACGTACTTCGGGAAGCCGAGGTGATGCCCCCCCTGGCGCGCCACCCACGTCGTCACCGGCATGGTCACCGGATACCACCCCTCGGCGCCGCCGTGGGCGGCCCGCAAGAGCAGCGACCACTCCTGGTAGCGCACCAGGGGCCAGGGGACCACCTCGCGGTAGTCGATGAGAAACACCTTCACCACCGGCCGGGCCGGCATCCCCAGCGCGCGCGGCAGGTAGCGCCGGTAGGCGGCCACGTCGGGCGGGGCGTAGTGGGTGGTGAGGCCGACGAGATGGCGGAACTGTCCGCCGGTCTGGGCGTAGAGGAGCCAGTCGAGGAGGCGGCGCATGGCGGCGTCCGGGGAGGGTGGGGGCCTGGGGTGCGCACGCTATCCGCCGCCGGCGGCGGCGGACAAGGCTGGTTTTCCCCCTCCCCCACTCACTTCCCCGCCGGCTCGAACCCGCGCTGGCGCATCAGAGGCGCGGTGACGGCCTCGCGGCCGCGGAAGGCCCGGTATCCCTCGCCGGGATCGACCGTGTTGCCCACCGAGAAGACGTGCTTCCGCAGACGCTCCGCCACGCCGGCGTCCCACGGCCCCCCCGCTTCGGTGAACGCCTCCCAGGCGTCGGCGGTGAGGACGTCCGACCACAGGTAGCTGTAGTAGGCGGCGGAGTAGCCGTCGCCGGAGAAGACGTGGTTGAACTGCGGCGTGCGGTGGCGCATCACGATCTCGCGCGGCATCCCCAGGGCGGCCAGCGTGTCGCGCTCGAAGGCCCGTGGGTCGGCGGTCGGGGCGGAGGTGTGGAGCTTCATGTCGACCAGGGCGCTGGCGAGGAACTCCACCGTCTTGAAGCCGCGATTGAAGGTCGCGGCCCGCTCGATCTTCGCCACCGACTCCGGGGGGATCGGCCTGCCGGTCTCCACGTGGAGCGCGTAGTGCTCGAGGATCTCCGGCGTGGGGAGCCAGTGTTCGAGGATCTGCGACGGAAACTCCACGTAGTCGCGGGCGACGTTCGTGCCCGAGAGGGAGGGGTAATCGACGTCGGAGCAGAGCCCGTGGAGCGCGTGGCCGAACTCGTGGAACAGCGTCGTGGCGTCCTCCCAGGAGATCGTCACC
>CAISKG010000457.1 GCA_903885855.1 uncultured Planctomycetaceae bacterium | reverse complement strand
GAGTCAGTCGGCGCGGACGCGGGCGAAGACGAAATCGAGCGCGGCGGCCGTATCGGCCAGATCCGTGGCGTGGCCCCCTTCCGGGCGATGGAGGAGGAGCACCGGCCGGCCGCGCGCCGCGAGTGCGGCGTGGAGTCGCAGCACGCTCTCCGGCGGGACGACATCGTCCCGGCCGCCGGTGGTGAAGGCAACCGGCATCGTCAGGCGCTCGGGATGAAGCTCGGCCGAGCGCCTCCGGTACTCCTCGGGGATCTCCTCCTTCGTGCCGCCGTAGCTTTCGGCGATCGCCTCGAGGAACCGGCCGTACTCGACGAGGTTCGCCGTGCCGTTGAGCGCGCAGACGCCGTCGACCAGATCGGGGTGGAGCGCGGCGAAGGCGAGGGCGCCGGTGCCCCCCATCGATCCGCCGCAGACGATCACGCGGCCGATGCGGTGCCGCCTCCGCACCTCGGCGAGGATCTGCACGAGGTCGGCCTCGGCCTTCGGCCCCATCCACGAGGTCGGGGCGCGGTAGTCGGGGGAGACGAGGATCGCGCCGTGCCGGGCCGCCGCCTCGCGGGCCCCCCGGCACTCGTCCCGCGCGTCGCGGACGAACTGCCAGCGGTCGGAGCCGTGGCCGTGGAGGGCGACGAGCAGATCGTGCCGCTCGTCGGGGTCGAAGCCGGGGGGAAGCAGCTCGACGTAGCGCTCCATGGCGCCGTCGACGTCGGCGACGAAGGCGACGTCGAGTGGCTCGGCCGCGGTGGCGCGGCCGACGACGACGGCGATGAGGAGGATCGCCGGCAGCGCCGCCCGCATCATGGCGCCGTCTCCGCCGGGAGCAGGGCCCGGGCGTGATCGCCCCGGAAGCAGCGCCGCGTGGCGACGACGAGGAGCCCCGCCGCGAGGAGGTAGGCCGCGGCGCAGAGAGAGAGCAATCCGTCGATGCCGATCGACGACTTGAGCAGGCCGCCGAAGAGGGTGGCGAAGCCCGACACCATCCCGCCGAAGAGATTGAGGACGCCGACGGCCCCGGCGCGGCCCTCGGCGCGCACCACCTCGAAGGAGGCCGGGAAGATGTTGCCCATGAACAGGCCGCTCGAGAGGCCGAAGCCGGCGGCGGCGAGGCGCGTGGTGGCGAGCGACGGGGCCGCGCCGATGCTCCACAGGCACGGCGCACACCCCACGAGGCTCATGGCCAGCACCCACTGCCGGGCCGCCGGCGTGCGGCGATAGAGCCAGTCGGACAGCGCTCCGCCTCCGAGCAGCCCCACGGCCGACATCACCTGCAGCCAGACGGTGGCGTCCCAGGCGGCCTCGGCCTGCGAGAGGGAGAACTTCTCCTGGAGGAACGTGGGAAACCAGCCGTAGATCAGCCACAGGCCGAACACGAAGCAGGGGAAGACGACGCACAGCACCAGGAACGATCGCGCCGAGGCCAGCGACACCAGCGACGGCGCCGCGGCCCCGCGCTCCCCGCGGCGTTCGGGAAAGCGGCGGAGGAAGAGGAGGTAGGGCAGCGCGTAGGCGACGCCCGCGGCGCCGAGGATGAAGAAGGCCTGCCGCCAGCGGCCGAGATCGGCCATCCAGCCGCCGAACACGCTCCCCCCCACGGTGCCGGCGATCTGCGCCGTCGTCAGCAGCGCGACGGCCCGGGAGCGCACCTGCGGCGCGTGCGCGTCGGCGACGAGGGCCACGGCCGTGGGCATGAAGAGGGCCTCCGAGATCCCCATCGCCGCGCGCAAGCCGAGCATCCCGCCGCTGCCGGTGACCAGCCCGGTGGCCGCGGTGACGAGGCTCCAGACGACCAGGCTCGCCACCGCGAGGAGGCGCTTCGACATCCGGTCGCCGAGATGGCCGGCGACCGGGCAGCCGATGGCGTAAACCCACAGGAAGACCGCGCCCACGAGGCCGAAGGAGGTGTCGTCCATGCCGAGGTCGGCACGCAGCGACGGCCGCATCGCGAACACCGCCTGCCGGTCGCAGTAGTTGAGGAAGTAGGCGATCCACATCAGGGCGAGCAGCACGGCGGCCTGCCCGCTCGAGGGCAGCCCGGTGCCGGAGACGGCGGATCGCCCGGTGCCGCTCACGCCCGCAGCACCTCGTCGCGGCTCACCTCCCGCGCGATCACCGCGACGCAGTCCCCCTGGCTCGTCAGGCAGGGGGCGCGCATGCAGACGAGCGTGCCGGCCGAGGCCGCCGCGATCCGCTCCGGTTCCCGGTCGGGCCGCTCGAGGTGGTGGATCCAGCCCACGGTGTCGCCGCGGGCCACCGGCGCGCCGAGGTCGATCGCCACCTCGAAGATCCCCGACTCCGGGGCGAGGATGTAGTCCTCGCGCGCAAGCGCCTGCACGAGCCTCGCCGGGGCGAGGCCGAGGCCCTCCCGGGTCTCCTCCCGGCCGGCGAGGACCCCGCAGTGGACGAGGACGTTCCGCAGGCCGCGCTGGGCGATCCGGTGGACGTGCGCGGAAATCCCCTCGCCGCCGCCGAGCTCGGTCGTGACGACGATCTTCCCCTGGTTCTCCGCCTCCACCGGCAGGAGCCCCGAGCCGGCGATGTCGGCGTAGAGGAAGGAGACGTCGGTGTTCCAGGCGAGCATCGCGGCGAGCATCCTCGTGCGCTGCTCGCGGTCGGCCACCAGATGCATGTGCGAGCAGGGGAGGAACTCCATGCTCCGGCCGCCGGAGTGGATGTCGATGACGACGTCGCTTTTCGGGAAGAGGACCGTCGTCAGGTAGTGGGCGATCTGGCTCGTCACCGGCCCCTCCGGGCTCCCGGGGAAGGCCCGGTTCATGTTCATGCCGTCGAGCGGCGAGAGGCGCTTGGCCGCCTTCGCCGCCGGCATGTTGAGCGAGGGGACGAGGATCAGCCGGCCCGAGACCTGCTCCGGGGTGGTCTCGCGCGCGAGGCGCATGATCGCCACCTGCCCCTGGTACTCGTCGCCATGGTTGCCGCCGAGGCACAGGACCGTCGGCCCGCTGCCGCGGGCGATGACGGTGATCGGCACCATCACGTTGGCCCAGCCGCCGAGATCGTGGGAGTAGGGCACCTGGAGGAAGCCCTGCTGCTTGCCGGGACGGTCGAGATCGATCGAGGTGTGGATCATGGGGAGGCGATGCTCACTGGAGCCTTTCCACCGGCGTGGCCACGCCGGTGATGGTGTTGCCGTCGAGGCGGATGGCCTTGGTCTCGGCGCCCAGGCGGATGCCGACGCGCCGCGCCGGCCCGCGCGGCCAGGCCGATCCCCGCTGCCCCGAGAAACCCGCGGCGCGACGGCCCGTTCATTCCTCCCCTTCCGTGGCCGCCGCGACCACCACCGTGAAGTCGGTGTGGCAGTGGCCCGAGCAGGTGGCGTCGAGGAGGTGGAGGTCG
>CAISKG010000456.1 GCA_903885855.1 uncultured Planctomycetaceae bacterium | reverse complement strand
TTTCACTCCTCCCCACAAGTCATCCCCTCGGTTTTCAACCCAAGTGGGTTCGGTCCTCCACGCGGTTTGACCCGCGGTTCAACCTGCTCATGGGTAGTTCGTGCAGTTTCGCGTCTACCACCAGCGACCATAAGTCGCCCTATTCAGACTCGGTTTCCCTGTGGCTTCGGCCCTGAGGGCCTTAACCGAGCCGCTGACGGTAACTCGCCGGATCATTATGCAAAAGGCACGCCGTCACGCATTGCTTACGCCATAGCGCTCCGACCGCTTGTAGGCACATGGTTTCAGGTTCACATTCCTCCCCTAACAGGGGTTCTTCTCATCTTTCGATCGCTCTACTTGTTCACTATCGGTCATCAGGGAGTATTTAGCCTTGCGGGATGGTCCCCGCGGATTCAGTCGAGGTTCCACGTGACTCGACCTACTCAGGGTACCCTCCAGAGACAACCAGCTTTCGCATACGGGCCTGTCACCCTCTATGGACGACCTTTCCAGATCGTTCTGCTAGCCGATTGTTTGGTAACTCCGGTGGAGGGCCCTACAACCCCGAAGTGGAAACCACTTCGGTTTGGGCTGTTTCCCGTTCGCTCGCCACTACTGAGGAAATCGATTTTTCTTTCTGTTCCTGCGGATACTGAGATGTTTCAGTTCTCCGCGTTCGCTACTCGTGTCCTATGGATTCAGACACGGTCTGTTCGGGAATCCCGGGATCATCACCTGTTTGACGGTTTCCCCGGGCTTATCGCAGTCTTCCGCGCCCTTCAAAGCCTCCTGATGCCTAGACATCCCCCATGCGCCCTTTGTAGCTTGACCACCCGAATCGAGTGCTCGCAGACCGGCCGGCTCCCCGAGGGGATCCGGACCAGAAAACGGGCCTTCTCATCGAGTTTTTTCTACACTCGACCCCCGAATCATCGCCGGCAAGCGCGCCGACACCACTCGGGGGGGTAACGTTTTTTTCTCGCTAAGCTCCCGGCCCGCAGCCGGCTTGCGCCGACGACGAAACCTGGAGCTCGAGCCTTGGGAGAACGCCGAGGAATCCCGTCCGTAGACGGGCCTCCGGCATTCTTTCAAGATGCCAACTACCACGACCAAATTGTCAATGAACGAAACAAGCCGACCGCAATGCCATGCCCCGACGAGGGGACACCCGCACAGCGGTCGGCCCGTGACCTGCCAAAGGCTTCGCAGCCATGGACAGAGGTTCGGACCGGGTGACGCGTCCGAAGACACGATCAACCGAGCCGGGCCTCAACCCACGACCGACGAACCCATGACAGAGCCGGATCGCATCTCGCCGCGAATCTCACCGTCAGGGGATGCGACGCGGCACCTTCGTACGCGTCGGAACCTGAGGTGGTTCGGCCGGGATCCGGGGATCACGAGCCATTCGGCAGCAGCCTCCCAAGCGAGCCCCCCCGGAACTCTCGCTCCTGGGGACACCGCAGCCGGGAAAGGCACATCGGCCGCCGAACTCCCGGAAAATTAGCCGAACCGCCACCGGTCGTCAAGCGACCATGCCGTTTCCCGCGACGGAGGCCGTTTTCCGGCCTGTTTTCCCCGATTCGGTGGCCGCCGGGCGGCCCGACAATTGGATCGGTACGGGGCTTTGCAGCGCCACACCGCCCCCGTGCCGGCCGCCGGGCCCACGGGGCGCTTCTGGTAGATTCGCGGGCCCTGTCAAGCCGGCGACCTCCGCCGGCCCCTTGCCCGACGGCCATGGGGAGCGACCTGCGTGCCGACGATCCGCCTCACCGATCTCCCCGCCTGGCGGGCCCTCGAAGCACGGCGCCGCACGCTTCCGCCCCGGGGCTGGCTCCGCGGGCAGTTCACGGCCGACCCGGGCCGGGCCGAGCGATTCACGGCCGAGGCGGCCGGGCTCTTCTTCGACTTCTCCAAGCAGCGGATCGACGACGGGATCCTCCGCGACCTCCTCGACCTCGCCGAGCAGGTGCGCCTCCGCGACCGCATCGAAGCCATGCTCCGCGGTGAGCGCATCAACGCCACCGAGCAGCGCCCCGTGCTCCACGTCGCGCTGCGGGCCGCCAAGGGCGATGCCTACGCCGTCGACGGCGTGGACGTCGTGGCGGAGGTCCACGAGGTGCTCGGCCGGATGGCCCGCTTCGCCGAGGCGATCCGCGCCGGAACATGGCTCGGGCACGGCGGCCGGCCCATCCGCACGGTGGTGAACATCGGCATCGGCGGCAGCGATCTCGGGCCGGTGATGGCGTTCGAGGCACTGCGCCACTACGCCACCCCCGCCGTCGGCTTCCGCTTCGTCAGCAACGTCGACGGCACCGACTTCGCCGAGGCGGTGGCCGGGCTCGATCCCGCCGAGACGCTGTTCGTGGTGTCGTCGAAGACGTTCACCACCCAGGAGACGATGGCCAACGCCACCACCGCCCGCGACTGGCTCCTCGCCGGCTGCGGCGGTGACGCGGCGGCCGTGGCCCGGCATTTCGTCGCCGTCTCCACCAACGCCGCCGAGGTGGCCCGGTTCGGCATCGACACCGCGAACATGTTCGGCTTCTGGGATTGGGTCGGCGGCCGCTACTCGATGGATTCGGCGATCGGCCTCTCGACGATGATCGCCATCGGGCCGGAGCACTTCGCCGCGCTGCTGGCCGGCTTCCGCGAGATGGATCTCCACTTCCGCGACGCGCCGTTCGACCGCAACCTGCCGGTGCTCCACGGCCTGCTCGTGGTCTGGAACGCGAGCATCTGCCTCGCCCCCACGATGGCGGTGCTGCCCTACGACCAGTATCTCAAACGCTTCCCCGCCTACCTGCAGCAGCTCTCGATGGAGAGCAACGGCAAGCGTGTCTGCCTCGACGGCACGCTGGTCGACCACCCCACCGGCCCGGTGGTGTGGGGGGAGCCGGGCACCAACGGCCAGCATTCCTTCTACCAGCTCATCCACCAGGGCACGCAGCGCATCCCCTGCGACTTCCTGGGCGCGATCCACCCGCTCCACGCGCTGGGACGCCACCAATCGATGCTCCTGGCGAACATGCTCGCGCAGGCCGAGGCCCTGGCCTTCGGCAAGACCGCCGAGGAGGTTTCCGCCGAGGGCACCGCCGCCCGGCTCGTGCCCCACCGGGAGTTTCCCGGCGACATCCCCTCCAGCACGATCCTCTACGACCGGCTCACCCCCGCCACGCTCGGCGCGCTGGTGGCCTTCTACGAGCACAGCGTGTTCACGCAGGGGGCGGTGTGGGGGATCAACTCCTTCGACCAGTGGGGGGTGGAACTGGGCAAGGTGCTCGCCGGGCGGATTCTGCCGGAACTCGACAGCCCCTCGCCCCCGGCCCTCGACCACGACGCCTCCACCAACGCCCTCATCCGCCGCATCCGTTCCGCGAGGAATCTCCCATGAGCCTCCCCTGCCCTGCCCGTGGACACGCTCCCGCCCGGCCCCGCGGACCCGCGGCGCTGACCGCGGCATGGACGGCGGCGCTGGTGTGTCTCGGCGCGCTCCTCGGGCCCGGCGCCCGCGCCGACGAGCCCGCTCTCCCGGGCGTCGACGTCACCGCCGACGTCGTCTACGGCCACAAGGACGGCCTGGCCCTCACCTACGACGTTTTCCGGCCGCGTGCCCGGGAGGGGAACGCCCCCGCTCCCTGCCTGCTGTTCATGGTCAGCGGCGGCTGGGTGTCGCAGTGGATGCCGCCGGCGGCGATGGCCCCCTTCACCCGGCCGTTCCTCGACCGCGGCTACACCGTCTGCACCGTGCGCCATGGCAGCAGCCCGCGCTACGTGATCCCGGAGATCGTCACCGACGTGCGCAAGGCGCTCGCGCACGTCGCCGACCATGCCGCCGACCACGGCATCGACCCGAAGCGAATCGGCGTCTTCGGGGCCAGCGCCGGCGGCCACCTCTCCCTCATGCTCGGCACCACCACCAACGACGCGGCGGCCGGCGCGCCGCGGGTGGCGGCCGTGGCGGCGATCTTCCCCCCCACCGACCTCGGCCCCTACCTCGATCCGGCCGCCGGATTCCTCGAGCGATTCCCGGCGCTCAAGTTTCCCCGGGAGCAGGGGGAGCGGTTCTCGCCCCTGCATCAGGTGTCGGCCGACGACGCCCCCACGCTGCTGGTGCACGGCGACAAGGACGAGCTCGTGCCGCTGTGGCACAGCGAGAAGATCCACGACGCCTTGACCGCCGCCGCGGTGCCGACGCGCCTCCTCGTGATCGAGGGGGCGGCCCACGGCTTCGACGCCGACGGCAACCGGCGCATGTTCGAGGCGATGGCGGAGTGGTTCGACGAGCACCTCGCCGCCGGGAAGTGACCGGCCTCCCCTTCCTGCCCGGCCCCGCCATGCCCACGATCCCCGACCCGGTCGGCCGACAAGACCCGGTCGGCCGACAAGACC
This sequence comes from uncultured Planctomycetaceae bacterium, assembly GCA_903885855.1. GTDB lineage: Bacteria > Planctomycetota > Planctomycetia > Pirellulales > UBA1268 > QWOP01. Next base: position 685 of record CAISKG010000456.1, on the reverse strand, counting down.
CGGTCGGCCGACAAGACCCGGTCGGCCGGCCGCGCGCGAGCGTCTGCGTCGTCGGCAGCATCAACGCCGACCTCGTGGTGCGCGTGCCGGCCCTGCCGCGGCCGGGCGAGACGGTGGTGGGGGGCACGTTCCGCGCGGTGCAGGGGGGCAAGGGGGCCAACCAGGCCGTCGCCGCCGCCCGGGCCGGGGCGCGCACCGCGATGGTGGCCCGCGTGGGGGACGACGCCCTGGGGCGCGAGGCGCTCGAGGCCCTCGGCCGCGAGGGGATCGACACGGCGCACGTGGCGATCACCGCTGGCTGCCCCACCGGCGTGGCCCTCATCCAGCTCGACCGGCGCGGCGAGAACGCCATCGCCGTCGCCGGCGGCGCCAACGACCGCCTCGATGCCGCCGACGTGGAGCGGGCCCGGCCGGCGATCGAGGGGGCCGACGCGCTCCTGGTGCAGCTCGAGGTGCCGCTCGACGCGGTGCGGCACGCGGTGGGGATCGCGCGGGCCGCCGGCCGCCGCGTGATCCTCAATCCCGCCCCGGCGCGGCCGCTCGACGCGGCGCTGCTCGCGCTGGTCGACGTCCTCACCCCCAACGAGACCGAGGCGGAGGCGCTCTTGGCCCGCGCCGGCGCCGAGCCGGGGGCACTGGCCGCCGCGCTGCTCGCCCGGGGCCCGGCGGCGGTGGTGCTGACCTG
>CAISKG010000455.1 GCA_903885855.1 uncultured Planctomycetaceae bacterium | reverse complement strand
GTTTTTCACGGGTGCCTGCCGCCGCATCCGGCGGCGGATCACTGTGTCCACAGCCTGCTCAGCGCGGCTCATTCCCAGACGAGGCCCGTGGCCGGGAAGATCGGCCCCTCGACGCACGTTCGGCGCCAGTCCCAGCCGCCGTCCGCGTCGCGGACCCGCGCCACGCAGGTGAAGCAGATCCCGATGCCGCAGGCCATCGGGGCCTCGAGCGAGACGTGGCAGCCGACGCCGCGGGCCGCCGTCCAGCGTGCCACGGCGGCCATCATGCCGTCGGGGCCGCAGCAGGCCACGTGCCCCGGCGCCTCGCCGCCCTCGGGCACGAGCCGATCGAGCAGGTCGACGACGTTGCCACGGAGGCCCGCCGAGCCGTCGAGCGTCGCCAGATGGACGTCGAGCCCGGCGCGGCGGAAGTCGTCGAGCTCGCCGAACGCACCGGCGCGACCGGCGCCCCAGCAGAAGGTGACGCGCGCGCCTGCCGCGGCACGATCGCGGCCGAGGGTCAGCAGCGACGTCTGGCCGATGCCCCCGGCCACCAGCAGGAGCCGATCGACCGCGGGGACCTCGCGCCAACCGTTGCCCAGCGGTCCCCACACCGTCACCTCGTCGCCCGGCCGGAGCGTGGCCAGCGCCGTGGTGAACCGGCCGTGGACGGCGTAGATGAAGTCGGCGTGGCGGCGTTCCTCTGGCGGGCCGGATGGATCGGCGTCGTCCGGCCCGCGGAAGGTGTCGTACACCGCCAGCGGCCGGCCGAGGAGCGGATCGACGCGCCCGGCGATGCGCACCATCGCGAAGTGGCCGGCGGCCGACTGGCAGGCGAGCCGCGGGCATTCGAGCCGGATCCGCCACGTGGCGTCGGCGATCCGCCGGTGCCAGACGACGCGGGCGGTCTCGACGGCGCGGGGCGTGCAGGCGGCCGCGGTGATGGGGGATGCCATGGGGGGGCTCCAGGATCACTCCTCGCGGCGTTTCCGCCACGACGACGCCTTTCCCGGGCGGCGGCGCCGGCCCGGGGGAGGAGGAGGTATGGCGCCGTCGGGCAACCGGGGCGGACGGGCGTTCCCCTGCCCCGTTCGCGGCGGACGCCGCGGCGGTCCAGCGCCGGCCTCGCCGCCGCCCACCGGCCCACCGTCGCCGACGGGCGGCCGCCGGCTGCCCACGGGCCTGCCGCCACCGGGTCTGCCACCGCCCACCGGGGGTCTGCCGCCGCCGATGGGAGGCCTGCCACCGCCGGGTCGGCCGCCACCCATGGGAGGTCTGCCACCGCCGGGTCTGCCGCCACCGATGGGAGGCCTGCCGCCACCGGGTCTGCCACTGCCCACCGGGGGTCTGCCGCTGCCGATGGGAGGTCTGCCACTGCCGGGTCTGCCGCTGCCGACGGGAGGCCTGCCGCCGCCGGGCCTGCCGCCGCCCCGGGGGGGCCTGCCGACGGGCCTGTCCCCTTCACCCGGCTCGGCGCCGCTGCGATCGCCGCCCCGTCCGGTGGGGAAGGGACGACGGCCGGGCCGTGCCTGGCCGCCGGGGCGCCGGCCCTCGCGCGGCGGGGGCCGGCG
>CAISKG010000454.1 GCA_903885855.1 uncultured Planctomycetaceae bacterium | reverse complement strand
TCGCCGCGCGCGAGCCGGCGCTCTTCGCCGCCGCGACGGCCTGGCTCGAGGGACGGCTGCTCGTGGCCGGAGGACGGCCGGTGGCGGGCGCCCGCCGCCTGCTGCGCGCGGCCTGGGGGGACGCCGGTTTCCGCACCCGTCTGGCGGGCGCCCCGGGCAGGCGCCTGGCGGCCCTCGTGCGCGGAGGCGGCCGATGAGGGCGACGGTCCACTGCGACTGGCCGCTGCGGGTGCCCACCGAGTTTCCCCGGCCGGTGGTGATCCACGTCGACCGCCGCCCCGCCGGGCCGCGCGTCCCCGGCGCCTTCGAGGTGCTCTACCTCTGCGAGCCGCAGCCCATCCTGCCGCGCCTCACCGCCTGGGCGCGGCGGCATCTCGACCGCTTCGACCTCGTCGTCGTCTCCTCCGACCATCTGGAGGGGGCGAGTCCGAAGGTGGTGCCGCTGCGCTACGGCACGACCTGGGTGCCGCCCGGCGCCGCGCCGCCGGCGAAGAGCCCCGGCGTGTCGCTCGTGGTGGGGCGCAAGCGGCGCACCGAGGGGCATCGACTCCGGCACGCGGTATGGCGCCGCCAGGAGGAGATCGTCGTCCCCAAGCGCTTCTTTCTCAGCGACCGGGGCTGGCCGCGGAAGCTGGCCTGGCTCGCGGGGGTGCCGGGCATCGATCCGCGGCCGGCCAATCCCTGGGCCTGGCCCGACCTCGGCGATTCGAAGATGCCGCTGTTCGCGACGCAGTTCCACCTGGCGATCGAGAACTGCCGCTCGCGCCATTACTTCACCGAGAAGCTCCTCGACTGCCTCCTCACCGACACCGTGCCGATCTACTGGGGATGCCTCGACATCGGCACGATCTTCGATCCCGCCGGCATGCTCCTGGCCGACTCGGCCGACGCCCTGGTGGCGGCGGCGAACGAAGCCACCCCCGAGCGCTACGCCGCGATGGCCCCGGCGATCGCCGAGAACCGGCGGCGGGCGGGGGAGTACGTCGACCTCGGGAGCCGCCTGGGGGCGCTGGTCGCCGCGCGGCTCGCCCCCGCCCGGTGACGGGCCGGCGGGTGGTAGACTGAATGACGAGGGGGCCCGAGGCGCACGATGCCGCCGCAGCGGTGCCCCGCCGCGATCCCGCCCCTCCGGAACCCGCGAGCCATGAGCGCTGGAACCCTCGGCGGTGCCGTCGCCGCCTGGCACGATCCGAAGCGGTTGCTCTGGGCGGCGTCGCTCGTGATGCCGCTCCTGCCCGTCGTGGCGATGGGCCTCCACCGCCTCACCGGCTCGGGGCTGTGGCTGTGGCTGGGCCCGGCGGTGATGCTCGGCCTCGTGCCGCTGGTCGACGCGCTCGTCGGCGACGACGGCTCGAACCCGCCGCGCGAGGCGCTCGCCGGCCTCGAGGAGGACCGCTACTACCGGATCCTCACCTGGCTCTTCGTGCCGCTGCAATACGCCGCCTTCGGCCTCGGGCTCGCGCGGATCGCCGCGGGCGACCTCGCCGTCTGGGAGGCGGTCGGCCTGGCGATCACGGTGGGGTGCGTCGGAGGCCTGGGGATCAACGCCGCCCACGAACTGGGGCACAAGAGCGAGGCCATGGAGCGGTGGCTCTCGAAGATCGCCCTGGCCCAGAGCTTCTACGGCCACTTCTACGTCGAGCACAACCGCGGGCACCATGTGAAGGTGGCGACCCCGGAGGACCCCTCGAGCGCCCGGCTGGGGGAGAGTTTCTACCGCTTCCTCCCCAGGACGGTGTGCGGCTCGCTCGTCGACGCCTGGCGGCTCGAGGCGCGCCGCCTCGCCCGCCGCGGCCTCCATCCCTTCCGCCCAGGCAACGACGTCGTCGACGCCTTCCTCCTCTCGGGCGTGCTCTGGGGCGCGACCGTGGCCTGGTTCGGCCCGGCCGTGATCCCCTATCTCCTCCTCCAGGCGGCGGTGGGGATCGGGCTCCTCGAGGCGGTCAACTACATCGAGCACTACGGTCTGCTGCGCCGTCGCGTGGACGGCGGCCGCGACGGCTGGGAGCCGGTCGCGCCGCGGCACAGCTGGAACTCCAACAGCGTGGTCTCGAACGTCCTCCTCTACCATCTGCAGCGGCACAGCGATCACCACCTCCATCCCACGCGCCGCTATCAGGCGCTGTGCGACGACGGTGGCGCGCCGGGCCTGCCGGCCGGTTACGGCGGGATGGTGCTCCTGGCGCTGCTGCCGCCCGTGTGGAGCCGGGTGATGGACCCGCTCGTCGCCCGCCATTACGGCGGCGACGTGACCCTCGCCAACGTCAGCCCGCACGCCCGCGGGCGGCTCCTGCGCCGCTTCCCCCCTCCGGCCCGGGCCGGGGGAGCCGCGCAGGACGGCCCGCCCGCCTGAGGCCCCCCCGCCCTGCCCAGCCTGCCCGGTCACGCCGGCCGACCTTGTCGATCGGGCAAGGCTCAAGGATCGGGGAAAACGTGCCGATGGTTCCTTCGATGTGTGGGCCCACCTGACCACGGGAGGCCGTCGCCCACACGGGCGACCGACCGACCGGAAGCACCGGAGGCCAGCCATCGACGGGACGATCCGTGCGCATGTTGCGGCCCCACCGCCTGATCTCGTTCGCAGCCTGCCTCGCGGCGGCCGCCCTGGGCAGAGCCCCGCTCCGCGCTGATCCCCCGCCCCCCGTCTCCGGGGCCCTGCTCCTTCCCGCGCCCCCCGACAGCGGCGCGGCCGACGACGACGCGGCGGTCGCGGACGATCCCGCGGGCCTCGTGGCGCTGCCGCCACGGGCCGAGCTGCCCCCGGGGGTGGCCGGGGAGATCGCGCGCCTGCAGGCGCAGATCGACGCCCTCCGCGCGGAGGGCGCGACCGCCGACGGCGTGGCTCCCGGGCGATCCCGGCCCGCGCCGGCCGATCGCGACGCCAAGGACGCCACAGGCGGCGAGGACGCTGCCGGCGGCGGCAGCGTGGCCGAGAGGCTCGGTGCGCTCGAGAAGGGCTTCGGCAAGCTCACCGACGCGGCGGAGAAGAAGGAGCAGGCCGACGCCAAGAAGCCCACGATGACGATCCTCGGACAGGTTCAGTCCGACGCGGTGTTCTTCGGGCAGGGGCCCGAGAGCCGCGCCGACGTCGGCGATCTCCAGGACGGCGCGCAGTTCCGCCGCCTGCGCATCGGCGCCCGGGGCACGATCTTCCAGGTGCTCGACTACTCCCTCGGCGTCGACTTCGCGCTGGCCAACCAGCCGAGCTACCTCGACAACTACATCGAGTGGCGCGAGCTTCCCTGGCTGCAGAACATCCGCGTCGGCCACTACTTCGAGCCCTTCTCGCTCGAGCGTGTCACGCCCAACATCAACAACACCTTCATGGAGCGGTCGCTCGTCGACACCTTCGCCCCGGCGCGGAACATGGGGATCATGACCTACGGCAACGCCGACGACGAGCTCTCCACCTGGGCGATCGGCACCTTCCGCACCAACAGCGACAACATCGGCAACGACTCCTTCGACTCCGGGCAGGCGCTCACGATGCGCGGCACCTGGCTCCCCTGGTACGACGAGCCGAGCGACGGCCGCTACTACCTGCACGTCGGCTCGGCATGGAGTTATCGCGCCACCTCGCAGAACCAGGTCCGCTTCCGCAACACGCCCGAGATCCGCAAGCAGCAGCCGGCCGGCGTCTTCGGGCCGGTGGGGCCGCCGAGCCCGAGCAACTACATCAGCGGCCAGCCGG